>CAYSMT010000289.1:0-4558 GCA_964432135.1 uncultured Acidobacteriota bacterium | reverse complement strand
CGGGAAGCAGACAGGGTACGTGACGCTCATCGGCGGTTGGTTTGAGCTGCTCGCTCCAATGAGTTACGAGGGCTTGATCCACGGCTTCGGGCCCCACCGTGCTCGCCGCGATCTGGGGTCCCGCCGCCAACGCGGAAGCCAACGCGATTGGGCCGAGGCGTCGCAGATGGCCCGTACGCAGGGCTTGCCAGGTCCAGGTGGCAAGGAGAACGACGATGAAGGGGAGCCACAGCATCAGGCCGATGTAGGAGAGCAGGGCACATCCGCTTAAGGCGCCGAAGGCGATGACGCGGGGCGCGCTGGGCTGACGCAGGGCGCGCAGCCCTGACCAGAGCACGAGGCCGAGCAGCAGGACGACGATGGCGTAGATCTCGACATGGGCCATCCCTACGGAGATCGCGCCGAAGCCTGAAAGATAGAGGAAGGGCCATGCGCGCAGCCGTGCGGGAAGGTCTATTTCGTGGAGTACGCGTTGATAAACCAACACGCTTACTGCACCACACAGGGAGGTCAAGAGCTTGATCGAGGTAACGGCCTCAAGACCCAAAAGCTGACCCACGCTGCGGTGAAAAGAGATCATCACGAGCGAGGCGCCGTACCACTTGCCGAGGGCCTTGCCGGTGCTCACCACCGCCCGCGTGGTTTGCCAATCGCCGATGTGGCTTTCAGGGCCGAGCGCGAAAAACGCTGTGGCGATCACGGCGAGCAGGGCGAAGCGACCCACCCAACGGCGGGTCCTGGACATGTAAGGGTGTTCGAGGTGTTCGAGACCGTATAGGGTGCCGACGAGCAACGCGGCGAGGAGGAGGCCTGCGACGAACCAGCTTGTGCACCACTGCGACGTTTCGGGCAAGGCCCAGGCACGCTCCGCGCCAGAAAAGAGCAGATGCGCAGCCAGTGACAGGGCGAAGAGGAGCGCGAGCCAAGTCGTTACGCCGGGGGCGGAAGGGGTCGCGGAAACAGATCCCGCAGCCGGGCGCCGCCGTCCTAAAGTGGCGGCCATCGTCGCTTAGTTGCCTTTCGCTGCGTGCTTTGCGCAGCCCTCGCAGTGCGTGGAAGGGAAGCGTTCGCCGTTCGCTCGGACACCCCACTTCCAGATCGGCACGCGCTGCTTGAGCTCACGAATGAAACTCGTCAGGGCCGCGATCCCCTCTGCCCGATGCTCGGAGCGGATGATGATCCGGACCGAGGCCTCCCCGACGGGGATCTCGCCGACGCGGTGCAGGCAGGTCAACTCTGCCAGATCGAAGCTTTCGACCATCTCTTTGGCGAGCCTGTGCAGTTCGCTCTCAGCCATGCCGGCGTAGTGCTCATAGAACAGCGCGACGATGTTCTCGTCCCTCTCTTGGGCCCGTACCCGGCCATGGAAAATCAACTCGCTGCCGCAGTCGTTTCGGGGAGCGTCCTTCTGCAAGGGTGGGAGGGGTTGATGGGTGATACCTGTCTCGATCACGACTTCAGCCTCCCTGGACAGGAGAGATCAGCGCGACCTCGTCGCCCTCGTGAACCGGCGTGTCCTCTTCTGCAAAGGCCTTGTTCAGCGCGAGGCGAAAGGGCAGCGCCGCGACCGCCGGGCCGCCCATCTCTCGCACTTGGCGCGCCACGTCGCCCAGACTCGCTGGGGGTAGTAGCTCGATTTCGATTTCGCTGGCCCCGAGGGCATAGCGAAGCTGAGAAAAGCAGCGCACTTTGATGCGTAAGGGATCGGTCATGGTGGACTCCTGGAGTGGCATCGTTGGCCGCCTACCGTAGCCTCTCCGTGTCGGCGCCGTCAATCCCACGAAGATAGGGGTGGCGCGGTCGAGGGTGATGGGGCAATATGGTGCGCCTCAGCGGGGCTGCGCGGTTTTTGGAAGGGCGTGCTGGGGCTGAGAAGCGCTTATTTTTGAATAATTTAGACCAGCAGGACGATATGGCTGCCAGCGGCAGCGGGGACCGACGACGATGGCTAAGAAGGGACACCGGATCAACGTCATCCTGGAATGCACCGAGGCGCGCAAGCTCGGAGAGACCCCGTCTCGTTACGTCACGAGCAAGAACAAACAAAACCATCCGGCGCGCCTCGAAGTGATGAAGTACAACCGTTACTTGCGTCGCCACACCTTGCACAAGGAAATCCGCTAGCGCGCCGCGCGCCGTCGCGCTTTGGAGAGACCCCCGCGAGGGGGTCTTCTTGTGCGCTAGCGCGTGATATAACACCGACATGAGCGAGACTATTTTCGTCAGGATCATCAACGGCGAGATTCCCTGCCACAAGGTCTACGAGGACGACCTCGTCCTGGCTTTCCTCGACATCGGGCCTTTGAGCCGCGGGCACACGCTGGTCATCCCCAAGGAAGCGGCGGCGACTCTCGACCTCCTTTCGGAGAAGTCGGCCGCAGCGATCGGTCGGGTTCTTCCTCGGATCTGTCGGGCGGTCAAGGCGGTCTCCGGGGCGGATGACTACAACGTGCTGCAGAACAACGGCTCTCTTGCCCACCAGGCGGTTTTTCATGTGCACTTTCACGTGATCCCGCGTTTCGAGGATGGGTCGGGGTTACGCCTTGAGTGGCCTTCGCGCAGCTTAACGCCTGAAGATGGCGCCCAACTGGCGGCTCGGATCCGAGAGCAACTCATCGATCCCGCTTAGGCCAGGGTGAGCGGGGAAGCGTGCTCCACTCCCGTCTCCCAGGTGGGGAGCAAAGGACGTGTCAAACATGGTCTGTGTTCGCTCCGAGCTTGGTCGTTTGCGCCGCGTTCTGCTCCATGAGCCGGGGCCGGAAGTCGATCGCATGGTTCCCGCGATGATGGAGGAACTGCTTTTTGACGACATCCTCTACGGGGATCGGGCGCGCGAGGAGCACCGGCGCTTCCGCCGTGTGCTTCAGCTCCTGGGTGTCGGTGTCGTCGATAGTCTGGATTTACTCCGCGAGAGTCTCGCGCAGGATGCCGCACGCAGGTGGCTCGTCGAGTTGATCGATGACGAGCTGCCCACGGCGCTGCGCACACCCCTGCGTGAGGCGCCGGCGGAGACCTTGGCACGACGCTTGGTCGAGGGTGTGCGCTTCGGGCCGGAGCGTCAGGGGATCGAAGTCGATGAGCTCTTCGAGCTTCCGCCCGTACCGAACTGGTGCTTTCAACGCGATCCCCAAATCGTCGTTGGCGAAGGGGTCATCTTCTCGTCGATGGCGACGCCGGCGCGTTATCGCGAAGCGTTGCTTACGCGAACGATTTTCCGATTCCATCCGCAGTTTCGTGACACAAAGGTCTTGCTCGATCCGCTGCAGCCGGAGAAGAATCATCCCCTTTTCCTTGGCCTGCATCGCCCACGCATCGAGGGCGGCGACCTGCTCGTGCTTTCGGAGGATATTCTCGCCATTGGCGAATCGGAGCGCACGAACTCGGTAGGAATCCACCGCTTGGCTCGAGCGCTCTGTCGCCAGGAGGGTGGGCCTCGCTGGCTGATCGTTGTCGAGCTACCGCGGCGGCGCGCCTACATGCACCTCGATACCCTCTTCACGATGGTCGATTTCGACGCCTGTCTCGTTCACGCTCCGGTGGTCCTTCCGGGCGGCGTCGAGCAGGCGCGTGTCTTCGAGATCGATCTGCATGCCGCGCATCCAGCTCCACGCCTCGGCAGGGACCTCCTCTCCTTGCTTGCCGCCAAGGGTCTCGAGCTTGAGGCGATTCCTTGTGGCGGTGAGGACAGCGTCGCTCAGCAGCGTGAGCAGTGGACCGATGGCGCGAACTGCCTCGCCCTTGCGCCCGGCGTGATCGCCCTCTACGACCGTAATCGGGGCACCATCGATGGACTCGCGAGGCGGGGTTTCGACATCCTGCGCGCTGAAGACCTCCTGCTTGGCCGCGTCGAACTCGATCTTGATGCTCCACGGCGCGCCTGCATCTTGCTGCCGAGCAACGAGATCTCCCGTGCGCGCGGCGGCCCGCACTGTCTGAGTCATCCCTTGTTGAGGGATCCGATCTTCTCGCCTTCAGGCTAGAGCTCCACCTGCGCACCGAGCTCGATCACGCGGCTCGGGGGAATATTGAAGAAGGTCGTGGCGTCCACGGCGTTGCGAGATAAGAAGGAAAAGAGCACGAGACGCCAGTGGGATATTCCGCCTCGCCGCCGCGCGAGCACACGCTCGCGGCCGAGGAAGTAACTCGCTGTCTTGGGGTCGAAGTCCAGGCCGTGCTCTCTCGCTCGTCGGAGGACCCGTGGTACATGAGGGTCTTGGCTGAAGCCGAAACGAGCCGTGAGGCTGAACACGCCGTTCCCCAAATCTTCCACCTCGAGCTGTTCGCGTGCTGCTACTCGGGGTTGTTCATCGGTCAGTACGGTCAAGAGTACGACCTGCTCGTGAAGCACCTTATTGTGCTTGAGGTTGTGCAGCAGTGCAGGAGGAACGAGGCCGGGGTTGGCTGTCATGAACACGGCTAGTCCGGGTACCCGCGGGGTATCGGGTTGCAGGATCTCTCGCAGGAAGTGTTCGTGGCTCACCGCGTGAGAGCGGAAGCGCCGGGCGAGCACATCCCGGCCACGACGCCAGGTGGTCATCAGCGTGTAGGCGGCCAGGCC
>CAYSMT010000288.1:0-4578 GCA_964432135.1 uncultured Acidobacteriota bacterium | reverse complement strand
GCGAGATCGTCGCCGGCCCGACACTCATCAAGGCGAAGGTCGACGTGCGCCGTGAGGAGGACATCGCGGCCCTGCGCTTTTTTGTCAACGACGAACTGATCTTCGTCGACAAACAACCTCCTTGGCAGGTCGAGTTCGACTTTGGACACACCAGCAGCCAGCATGTGATCCGCGTCGTCGCCGTGCACAAGGACGGCCCCGAGGTCTCGAACTTCGCCATCACGCGCACCCTCGACTTGAAGTACTTCGTCAACGTTCAGCGTGTCATCCTCAACGTCTCGGTCCGCGATTCATCCCGTAGGGTCGTCACAGGCCTCAGCAGCGAGGACTTCGTCGTCAGCGAGGACGGACAACCCCAACGCATCGTGAAGGTCTCGACCGAAGAGCGACCTATCCTCGTCGGTGTGCTCGTCGACAGCTCGGGTTCGATGCGCGGGCGGATGGAAGCGGCGCGCGATGCAGCCTGCGGATTCATGGGTACTTTACGCGAAGAGGATCGCGTCTTCGTCATTGACTTCGACGAAAGGGTCTTTCTCATCGAGGAGACGACGAGTGATTTTGACGCAGCCTGCAAGTCGCTCTCAACGAGCGTGCCCGTCGGCGGAACAGCGATGTATGACGCGATTCACGCGGCCTTCCGTGTGATCTACCAGCCCAAGGCTGAGCGCCGCGCGCTCGTCATTCTTTCCGATGGCGATGATGCCGACTCCAAGCTCGACTTCGACGCGATTCTGGAACAAGCGCGACTAACGGACGTGACGATCTATGCCATCGGCCTGGGCACCACAGCGCTGAGCAGCGCGCGGACGGCGCTCAAGCGCCTTGCAAGAGAGACCGGCGGGCGAGCCTTTTTCATC
Organism: uncultured Acidobacteriota bacterium; assembly: GCA_964432135.1. Taxonomy (GTDB): domain Bacteria; phylum Acidobacteriota; class Polarisedimenticolia; order J045; family J045; genus JANTFM01. Next base: position 3,721 of record CAYSMT010000288.1, on the reverse strand, counting down.
AAGAAGGCCGAGGATCTCGCCGACACCTACGAGCTCATTGCCGAAGAGCTGCGTACGCTCTACCAGGTCGTCTACGCCTCGGAGAACGAGACCTTCGACGGGCGTTTCATCACGGTCGAGGTCGACGTCAAAAACGGCGCCAAGCTCGACATCCGCCACCGGCGCGGCTACTTCGCAGCGAAGCGCTAGTACCCCGCGCCGGAGCCGTCGCTTCGGGTTGCGCTACTCGACGAGGGTCGCGGCCGGCAACAAGGTGTCAAGAGGAACCGGTGTCCGCTCGGGAAGCGGCATCATCCGAGCCACGATCGAGAGTTCTCCCCCCGGCCAGTTGAGCCGCGGCACCCGAAGCCGAGCGAAACCCGCGCGGAACAAGATCAGCCGCCAGCTCCCCGCGGGGATGGCGTTTGCTCGCGCAACACCCTCCTCGTCGGTCAACAACGCGACGGGATCTGCACGGTGCTCGACAGGCTCGAAGCGTACGCGCACACCGGCGATGGGGGCACCCTGCTCGTCGACGATGCGCGCCACGAGCTGCCCCGAGCTTTCGTCGCCATCCGAAGACAGCGTGAGCGCATCCCCAAGACGGTAGCCCTCGACAAGGGTCAAGTCGGCGATGGCGCGGTAGGGCGCGCGGACACGAAGGCCCTTGAGCGCTCCTCGGAGATAGCCCTCAGCGTCCGCGTAGACGTCGTAGATTCCTTCAGGCAACGCATCCAGGGCAACATGGCCTCGCGCGTTCGAGCTCGTCAGAGCGAGTACCGCCGGCGCACCGCGGCGCACCGCGATCAGCGTCGCACCGGGAACGGCCAGACGCGTAGCCTCGGCGATCTCGCCCCGGAGGCGACCTCCGGGGGGGGTCGCAGCCACCGCGGACCAGCAGGAAAACAGAACCGCAAGGCTCAGGACGACCACGACGACGGAACGCATGAAACCTCCTTACGATCCATAAAGCCACATTTCCCTTCCGCCGTCATATCGCGACCCGCCCGCAGGGAGCACGCACCGGCAAGGACACGACTCGAAAGGGCCTTCTTCCCCCAAAGGTGAACTGGCATGAACCCGCGCGGGTCTGTATATTCGTCCACTGTGAGCTGAGCGGAGAGCCACTTGAGCCCCTTGAGCCTCGAAGCCGTCTTCGAACGCGTCCCGATGGGCCGAGACGTGGGAGCTCCGTCCTCTCTGCGTTTCGGGTTACGTGCCCGTGTCGAAGGCCGGGGAAAGGGCCCGAAGAAGCCCGAGGAGACCAGGAGAGACCTTCCCGTCGCCGTGCCGCCTGTACCCTGGGAACGGCCCGCACAGCCCTCCCGTGGGCCCACAAAGAACTCACGGGAGGCCGGGGCCTTACGGCCCGAGCCATGGTTGCTCGCCTACTCTTCGGTAGGCCTGCCCATCGCGCTGCTCGACGCGCCGACATCGGGGCGTCTGCTCGATCTGCGAGCCTGAGCGTTCCGCCGCGCCTACTCTTTGATGTAGGCGCGCTTGATGAAGACCTCCACAGCAGGAATCGTGGCGAAGGCCCCCCCCTTGTTCGTCGTCTGCATGCGAGCGATCTGGTCGACGACTCCCGCACCCTTGGTGACCTTGCCGAAGACCGCGTAGCCCCCTCCAGGCCTGCCGGGATCAAGCTGCGTGTTGTCACGTGTATTGATGAAAAACTGGCTCGTGGCGCTGTCCTGCACGGCCGACCGCGCCATCGCGATGGTGTACTTGCGATTGGACTCCTTGGCCTCGAGCTTGATCGGCGGCGAGGTTGGCTTCCGCTTCAGCTCACGATCGAAGCCTCCGCCCTGGACCACGCCAATCCCACGCTGAACGACACGGTGAATGATCGTGTTGTCGTAAAAACCATCCCGCAGGTAATCGATGAAGTTCGCAACCGTGACCGGAGCCACCTCGGGCCACAGCTCGATCTCAATCTTGCCCATATTCGTTTCGAAAATTGCGATTGGGTTCGAAGGAGTCTTTTTTTGCTCGCTCTTATCCGCCGCCTGCAGCGGTGTACACACGGCGAAGAGGGCGACGAGGAGGGCCGCCAGGGCCCGCATCATCTGTCGTGGCATGGTTTCGAATCTCCCTTCGGCGAAGATGCCGCAGGGCATTGTAGCCGACTCGACGCGCCCCGGGCCGGCCCCTAGATTGCTTTCCGAGGGCGGATCCCTCGGAGGCGTATGTTTTGGCAAAGCTCGACCGCTTCTTTAAGGCCATGCATGAACGGGCGGCGCTAGAGCTCCAGCTCGTATCGGGGAGATCTCCCGCTTTTCTCTTCGAAGACGGCCTGCGACCGGCCTCCTCGGTGCAGCCCGGCTTCGACCAGCTCCTCACCCTGCTTGGAGAGATCCTCGACAAGGAGACCCTCGCCGAGCTTCGGGGGTCGGGCCAAGCAGAAGCGACGATCTGTCGCCCCGACCTGCCGCCGATGAAGATGCATGCCACGGCCTCCGAGTCAGCGCTCGAGGCGGTCTTCTCTGCGGCGGGTGCGAAGGAGGGCGCACTACCACTAATCTCCCAGCCCACACCGGTCGCGCCGTCCCCATCGTCCCTTTCGCCAACATCATCCCCCCCCGCGACAGCAGAAAGGCCTGCCGTCCCGGATGCCGGTGCAACGATGACTGCCCCGCCGACACCGGCCGCTGCCCGACCCAGGGGCCCCGCGGCGATCGACGACTACTTCCGGCAGATGGTGGCCCTCTCGGCCTCGGACATGCACCTCTCCGCAGGACAAACGCCCTTCCTGCGCGTCGACGGGGAGATCCTCCGCATGAAGGACCGCCCGGCCCTCGAACCGCAGGAGCTGTGGGCCCTGCTCGAGGAGATCATCCCCCCGCCAAACCGCGAGGAGTTCCAGCGAGACCACGACACGGACTTCGCTTACGATCTGCCAGGTATCGCGCGCTTTCGTGCGAATGTCTTCATGGACCGTCTCGGCGCCGGCGCTGTCTTCCGCACGATCCCTTGCGAAATCCTCACGGCGCAGGATCTGAACCTCTCCCAACACATCCTTGATCTGTGCCAACTCTCCCGCGGCCTCGTGCTCGTCACGGGTCCGACGGGTTCAGGCAAGTCCACAACTCTGACGGCGATGATCGACCACATCAACAAGAACCGTCAGGACCATATCATCACGATCGAAGACCCGATTGAATTCGTGCATAAGAACATCAAGTGCCTGATCAACCAGCGTGAGGTCGGCACCCACACCTCATCTTTCAAGCGGGCGCTGCGGGCGGCCCTACGAGAGGATCCAGACATCGTTCTCGTCGGCGAGCTGCGCGATTTGGAGACGATCGCCATCGCCATCGAGACCGCCGAAACGGGTCATCTCGTTTTCGGCACCTTGCACACGACAACAGCGATCTCGACGGTCGATCGAATCATCGACCAATTTCCGCCCGATCAGCAGGCTCAGGTGCGCACCATGCTCTCCGAGTCGCTTCGTGGCGTCATCGCGCAGAACCTGTGCAAGAAAATCGGCGGCGGACGCGTGGCCGCCCTCGAAGTGCTCATCGGAATTCCTTCGGTGGCCAATCTGATCCGCGAAGGGAAGACCTTCCAGATCCCCTCGATCATGCAAACGGGCAAGCGCTACGGGATGGTCACCCTCAATGAGGCCCTCGTCAATCTCGTGCGCGCCGAGCAGATCACGGCCGAGGAGGCTTGGCTGCGAGCGGCCGACAAAGCGAGCGCCGCCACCGCCCTCAAAACGGCCGGCTGTGATCTCTCC
>CAYSMT010000287.1:0-4633 GCA_964432135.1 uncultured Acidobacteriota bacterium | reverse complement strand
TGAGCAACGATCTGTGCTCATTGCGTCCGGATGTGCTGCGGCTCACCGAGGGCATCAGCATCGAGTTCGACGATCAGGGGTGGCCGCTGGGGGCTCGGCCACACCTGGGTTACATTCGCTCGGCGGCGCGCTTGACCTATGAGGAAGTGCACGCCGTCGTCGATCAGCGTCGGCCCGAGCTGCTGCGCCATCGCCCGGCCGTTGCGGAGATGCTCGATACGGCCAGCGAGCTTGCGCGTTTGTTGATTAAGCGGCGTCGCGATCGCGGTGCTGTCGACATAGATCTACCCGAGGTCGTCATCGAGATCGATCGTGATGGTCGTACTCGCGATATCGTGGCTCGGGAAAGATGCCACTCCCACCGTATGATCGAAGAGTTCATGATCGCCGCCAATGAGGCCGTGGCGACCCTCCTGCGCCGCCGCCGTCACAAGACCCTCTTTCGCGTCCACGAGCGCCCAGATCCGGACCGCTTGCGGCGCCTCGTCGAGGCTCTCGACGGTCTGGGCTATGGGGCTCTGCGACTCGTGGAAAAGGCCGGGCCTGGGGACCTCGCCGAGATCGTGCACTTGGCTGCAGGCCAGCCCGAGCAGGGGCTGGTCCAGCGCCTGGTGCTGCGCTCGATGGCCTTGGCTCGCTACGATCCCGAATGCCTCGGACATTTCGGGCTCGCCTTGCGGCGCTACCTGCACTTCACTTCACCGATTCGGCGCTATCCGGATCTTGTCGTGCATCGGGCGTTGCGCCGCTTGATCGGGCAAGACCAGGAATCGCCAGCGGAACGCGCTGAAAGCCTTGCGCGCCTGCCGGAGTTGGCGGTGGAGTGCTCGCGCCTCGAGCGTCTGGCTGAGGGTGCCGAGCGAGAGTCAGTGGCCTGGAAGTGCGCCGCTTTCATGGCGCGCAAAGTTGGGGAGGTCTATACGGGACGCATCATGGAGGTGGCGGCGCACGGTCTGATCGTCGCGTTGGTCGCTCCCTTCGTCGAGGGGCTCGTTCCCATCGCGCGCCTTGGTCACGAGTTCTTTCGCTACGACGCGCGCCGTCGCCGGCTCATCGGAACGCAGAGCGCCCGCATCTATCGTCTCGGCCAAGAGGTCGAGGTTCGCGTCGACCGGATCGACGTGCTCGCACACCAGATCGAATTTGCGTTGGTCGGGGGAGACGAAGATCTGCGCAGGAGGAAGCGCAAGGTTTCCGCGCGTTCGATGCGCCGCAGCCGCGGACAGCGGCCGGGGCGCTCGGTCAAGCGGAGGGGACGGAGGAAGTAGGGTGGTCTTCGCCGTACTTCTCGGCGAGATGGCCGGACGCAGCAAAGGCGGCCCGGAGGCCGCCCAGGGGGGGCATCACGCCGGCGGGTTAGCCGAGCTTGTTGACCGCGAGCTGCAGCCGCGACTTATAGCGCGAAGCGGAGTTTGTATGGATAACGCCGGCTCGCGCCGTGCGGTCCACCAGGCCGAGGGTCTTCGGCAGCAGTCCCGCCACCTTCTCCGCATCTCCGGCCTCAAGTGCCGTACGGAACTCCTTGATTGCCGTCCGGAGCCTTGCGCGCCACCAGCGGTTGCGCTCGCGTCTGCTCTCGGACTGACGGGCGCGCTTTGCGGCCGACTTGTGATTCGCCATCGTTCGGGTCCTTGCGGGATAAACCCTTGTGGATTCGTGTGTTGCCAACAGAGAGCCGGAGCGCACACGCTACCCCGGCGGTGAGAGCCGGTATTGTGCGTGTGGTACGGGAGATTGTCAACTCTTCGGATCGCTGCGTTGTTGCGCACCGATCCGAAGGCCTCGTTGGCACGCCACCGGCCGCCGAGATCAGTCCTGGACGATTCCCTTGCGCCGGAAGTACTCCTGGGCGATGCGCGCCTCGTCCGAGTCAGGCCAGGTGGAAAGAACGAACTGGAGGGTTTGGACGCCTTCGGCGGTGCGGCGGGCCTCGAAGAGTGCGATTCCCTTCTTGAGATGGGCCCGGGGCAGCTTGTCGCCCTCCGGCCATCCCGCGATGAGCTGGTCGAAAGCCGCGACAGCATCGAGATAGCGTTTGCTCGCGAAGAGGGTCTCACCGATCCAGTATTGAGCGTCGTCCGCGAGAGGGCCCTCCGGGTCTGCGCGCAGCGCGCCTTCGAAACCCGCCAAAGCGAGGGGGAACTGGCCGCGGGAGTAGTCGGCGTAAGCGGCGTTGAAGAGGTCTTCCGGATCGCCTCCTGAGAGCGTGCTGCTGCCGGGAGTGCTCGTGGGCAGGCCCGTGCTTGCGCCTCCGGAGGAAGCCTCGTGGCCGGGGGACGAGGGGGTCGGGTTCGCCGGCGTGGTGCTTGGGGCGGCGCCGGCCTCGTCGACCCAAGAGCGGGCCGGCATGCGGCGCAGCGCACGCAACTGAGCCAGGGCCTCGTCGAGACGCTGCTGCGTGGCCAGGAGCTGCTCTTCAACGACGAGCACCTCCTGGTGGAGCTGGGTTAAGCGGGTCAAGGCTTCTGCGCAGCTGCTTGCGGAGGACTCCTCTGTGCTGTTCTGGGTCTCGATGCCCTCGAGGTGCTCGAGGATCTTCGCGGAGTCCTTCTGCAGCTTAAAAAGCTGATCACGAATCTGGGAAGCGTCGGAGGTCATGGGCCCCGTCTGGCCGGGGGTCACGCACGCCGTCATGAGGACGAGCGACGCGATGGCCAACAGGAGCCGGGGGTGCTTTCTCATGGAGCCTCCAGAACGAACTCAGCTCGCCGGTTTCGTGCCCAAGCGCTCTCGCTGCGGCCGGGATCGGCGGGACGCTCTTCGCCGTAGGAAATCGTTTCGAGTCGCGCGGGCGCAATGCCGAGACGTGATAGGTGATCCCGCACGGCCCGGGCGCGTTTGGCGCCAAGGTCAAGGTTGTACTCGATCGAGCCCCGTTCGTCACAATGGCCCTCAATGACGACCCGCAGCGCGGGGTGCAACACGAGCCATCGCGCGTTGGTTTCGAGCGCCTTGAGGGCCTCGTCGGAGAGTCTGTCGCTGTCGTACGCGAAGTACACGGGTGAGAGGATGCGCTGCCCCTCTTCAATCTCCTGGGCCACCGTACTGACGGTGTCGGTCAGCTCCTCGGTACCCAGCTCAGGCTCGGCGAAGGCTTCTCCGCCCAACTGGTCGACGGCGGTTTCCGTCGCAGCAGGTTCAGTCTCCACCTTGTTCGCGCCGGCGAGATCGGCCGCGTTCGTAACGGGCTGCTGCTCGATCGCGCCGGAACTGGTCTTGCATCCTGCGAGCAGGATCACGCTCGCCCCCAGGGCGAGGGCCGTGATGATCACGCGCATAGAAACTCCTCCTCGGCCGCTCCCGGCCATCGGCTATTGTGTCCTGAGGGGCGGGATTGCGCCTCCCCTTCATCGTCGCAAGGGACTCCAGTCGGGGGTCCAGCCCGACATCCCACGGGTCAGCCGGCGCAAATCGCTGCCGTTATCGCGGATCGTGTAGATCGAATACATGCCGCTACGGTCGCTCGAGAAGACGAGGTGGCGCCCGTCCGGGGCCCATCGAGGGTTTTCCTTGTTTCCCCTCCCGCTGGTGATGATCTTCTCGCTCCCCGTCGCGAGCTCGTGGATCACAATCTCGAAACGTCCCGCGAGACGGCTGACGAAGGCGATGCGTCCCCCGTCCGGAGACCAGGCTGCGGACTCGTTGTAGCGTCCTTCCCAGCTCAGCCTTCTCAGCCCCGTTCCGTCCGCATTCATCAGGTAGATCTGAGGTGTGCCCGAACGATCAGAGGTGAAGACGATCTGGCGCCCGGAGGGCGACCAGCAGGGCGCCGTGTCGATCCCGGGATGGTGTGTCAGGCGTAGTTCGCGATTGGTGTCGAGGTCGTAGAGATAGATCTCAGAATTGCCATCTCTGTCCGAGGAGAAGGCAAGGCGGTTCGCGCCCGGCGAGAAGTCAGGGGCGGAGTTGAGCTCTCCCCCAGAGGGGTGCAGCGTCGTCACGTCGCCATCCTCGGACAGGAGATAGATCGAGGGTTTGCGCCCGAGATAAGAGAGGAAGGTCAAGCGGCTTCCATCGGGTGACCAGGCGGGGGCGAGGTTGATCGTTCCGGTGGAGGTCAGACGGCGAACTCTCGCGCCGTCGTAATCCATCAAGTAAACCTCTTTGTCTCTGTCGCCGCGGCGGGAGACGAAGGCGATTCGCGTTTGGGCGATGCCCGGGTTGCCTGTCAGGCTCAGGACGATCTCATCGGCCGCAGCGTGGGCGAGGCGGCGCAGATCGCGGGGCAGGACGCCGCCCCACTTCTTGTGCATGAGCGCCTCGCCCCCTCCCGTTTCCATAACCTTGACCTCGAAGACGACACGATCCTTCTTCGGACGCAGCGAGGCTTCCACGAGATAAGATGCGCCCACGGCCCGCCAGGCTGCGGGGTTGGCGTAATCTGATGGTGCGATGCGCGCCTCGCCCTGAGGTGTGAGCAGGCCGAACCAACCTGAGAAAAGCAGGTCCGCGCTGAGCACGGAGCTGATTTCCGCGGCGTCCGCGGCGCGGGTTCCGGGGGCTGCGTTGACCGGGGGCAAGGCCACGGAGATCTTCGCAGCGCCGGCGGCACTGATGACGCCAGTCAGCTCCTCCGGTGCTTCCTGGGCGAGCGCGCCGGAGCCGAAGGTGGTGGTCGCGAAGGCGGATATCA
>CAYSMT010000286.1:0-4635 GCA_964432135.1 uncultured Acidobacteriota bacterium | reverse complement strand
GCGACTCCTGCCGCCGCCGCCACCTGGATGGCCTGCAACACGGCCGCCGGGCGAGCAAGATCAACCGGAGCGATCAGCGGATGGCGGCCTTGAGCCGTTATCCACCGTCCGAGCTTGCCGGCCGTGGTCGTCTTTCCCGAGCCTTGCAGGCCGACAAGCATATAGACCGACGGAGGACGCGAAGCCACCGCCAAAGGCTTGCCTGCGCCATCACCTCCGAGCAGCTCGGCGAGCTCGTCGCGCACGATGCCGACGACCTGCTGCCCGGGTGTCAGGCTGTGCAGAACCTCCTCGCCGAGGGCCTTGACGCGAATGCGTTCGACGAAGCGCCGCACGACCTTGAAAGCCACGTCGGCCTCGAGTAGGGCGAGACGGATCTCTCGCAAAGCAAGATCGAGGTCTCCCTCGCTCACCCGCCCGCCGCCGCGTATCCTGTCGAGGACCCGGCCTAGCCGCTCATTCAGCGCGTCGAACACACCAAACCCTCCACCTCCCGCACGGGAGGTGCAAACCACAGGACTTTAGCAGCTTCTTCTGCCGCGTCAAGAAGATGGAGGGGCTTCCTGCGAAACGCTCGCCCCGACTCAGGATGAGGACTGCTCGGAATCAAGCTCGTGAAATAGATGTCCAAGCTTGTCCTTTTTCGTTCGCAAGTAACGAAGGTTCTCCTCGGTCGGCGGAATCTCGAGTGGAACGCGCTCGACGATCTCGAGACCATAACCTTTGAGGGCGACAAACTTCCGCGGATTGTTGGTTAGCAGTCGAATGCGCCTCACCCCAAGATCAAAGAGGATCTGAGCACCGACGCCATAATCCCGCTGATCCGCGGCGAAGCCCAGCGAATGATTGGCTTCGACGGTATCTTGCCCGCTTTCCTGGAGCTCGTAAGCCTTGAGCTTGTTGACCAAGCCGATGCCGCGCCCTTCCTGACGGAGGTAGAGGATGACCCCCGTCCCCTCCTCGTTGACGACCTTCATCGCTCTCTCGAGCTGACGCCCGCAATCGCAACGACGCGAGCCAAAAACATCTCCCGTCAGGCACTCGCTATGCACGCGAACGAGAACGGACATCTCGGGACTGATCTCACCCATCACGAGAGCAAGATGTGCCAGACCGTCGACTTCGTTTTCGAACACATGCACACGAAAATCGCCGTGCTCCGTCGGTAGGGCAGGCGCCGCTGCAAGGCGGACGAGACGCTCGTGGCGCATACGATACCGGATGAGGCTGGCGATGGTGATCATCTTCAGCCCGTGCCGCTCGCAGAAGACCTCGAGATCCGGTACGCGGGACATCGTCCCATCCTCATTCATGATCTCGCAGATGACGCCGGCCGGGTACAACCCCGCCAGGCGCGCGAGGTCAACGGCCGCCTCGGTCTGCCCCGCTCGCCGGAGCACCCCCCCCTCGGCGACCCGCAGCGGGAACATGTGCCCGGGCCGCGCAAGGTCGCCCGGCTCCGTCGCCGGGTCGATCGCGGCCCGCACGGTGGCCGCACGATCCGCGGCGCTGATGCCGGTCGTCGTAGTTTTTCGTGCTTCGATGGAGACGCAGAACGCGGTCGAAAAGCGGGCGGTGTTGTCCGTGACCATTTGGGGAATCTGGAGCTCGTCAAGACGCTCGCCTGTCAGAGGTAGGCAGATCAACCCTCGCCCTTGGCGGGCCATGAAGTTGATCGCCTCCGGCGTGACCTTCTCCGCGGCGAGGGTCAGGTCGCCCTCGTTCTCACGATCCTCATCATCGACGACGACGACCATGCGCCCCGCGCGAATATCTTCAAGAGCCTCCTCAATGCTCGCAAATGGCATGCTTCGTCCTCGCTGGTGGGCCGACGGGGCGATGATAGCCCCTGGACGACGGCCTCGCTCATCGCGGGAAGAGAAGGTGACTCTACCCGCACCCGGCTTCACGCACGCTCGTCGCGGACGCGCAGCGCCGCGGCGACGTACTTGCCCAACAGGTCGTATTCGATGATCAGCTCGTCTCCAACCCGTCGCTGGTGCAATGTCGTGGCATCGAGGGTCGCCGGAATGACGGCCAGCTCGAAGGCCTTCGCTGAACACGTTGCGACGGTGAGGCTGACGCCGTCGAGTGCGATGGATCCCTTTTCGACGACCAGAGCTCGCGCTCCGCTCGCCAACTCGACCCGCAGGCGCCGCGAACCATCCGCGAGCCGGTCAACGGCAAGCAGCCGAGCCACTCCGTCAGCATGTCCCTGAAGCAGATGCCCGCCAAGTCGATCTCCAACCCGGAGCGCGCGTTCGAGATTGACCTCTCGGCCAACCACCCAGCGCCGGCGCGCTCCTGTCCTCGCGAGGGTCTCCGGGGAAAGATCGGCCTCGAAGCTCCCCTTGCCCGGCGAGACGACAGTGAGGCAACAACCATCCACCGCGATGCTCTCCCCCCTCACGAGCCGCTCACCCGATAGGGCATGACGCACGACGAGGCGAAGCCCTCCGCCGTGCGCTCGAAGCTGCGCCAATCGCCCGCTGCCCTCCACGAGTCCGGTGAACACTCAGATCCTCTCCACCGCACCGCCAGCTCCACCCCTCGTCGGCGGGTAGACGGTGAGAAGCAGATCCTCCTCCAGACGCTCGATCCGCGCAATCCGCCCGCGAAACGCGTCGGCCAGCGAGCCCCCGCCCCAGTCGACCGAGGGTCGCGCCGCGGGATCACCGATGATCTTCGGCGAAAGATACCAATGCAGCTTGTCCGCCAAACCTGCGACGAGGAACGCGCCATGAACCCGTCCACCACCTTCAACGACGACGCCAAGCACACCCCGCCGGGCGAGCTCCTCGAGCACGGCACGTGGCGCAAGCCCTCCTTCTCCCGGCGCGCAGCTCACGACCTCGGCGCCAGCATCCTCGAGGCGCTGGCGCCGATCGGCGGGTGCATCGGGCTTCGTAAAAAGCAACAGGGGGACGCGTGCGACATCGCGCAGGAGTCGTGCCGTGGGGGGAGTACGCAACGTGCTATCGAGTACGCAGCGCAGGAAGAGACCACCCTCCTCAACACTGTTCGGCGGAAGTAGAAGCGGGTCGTCCGTGAGCACCGTCTCCGACCCGACGAGGATGGCGCCATAGCGCTCGCGCAAGCGGCGCCCGTGCCGTCGTGCCGCCGCACCTGTAATCCAGCGGGAGCAACCCTCGCGGTCCGCGATGCGACCATCGAGGCTGGCCGCACACTTGAGCAACGCGAAGCTCCGGCCCTCTCGACGGTGGACGAGATACTCCTCGAGCAATCGTTCCGCTTCCGCCGCGAGATCTCCCTGCGCGATCTCCACCTCAATCCCGGCCTCGCGCAGCGCAGCAACTCCGCGGCCCGCGACCCGCTGATCAGGATCCACCAGACCCAGCACGACGCGAACGACTCCTGCGGCCACGATGGCGCGCGTACAAGGCGGCGTGCGCCCCTCATGGGCGCAGGGCTCCAGAGAGACAAAAGCCGTCGCTCCCCGAGCGCGCTCACCGGCAGCACCGAGGGCTTGTGCCTCTGCGTGCGATTCACCCAGACGTTGGTGCCAGCCCTCTCCTACGACCTCGCCGTTGCGAGCGATGACACAGCCCACACGCGGGTTCGGTGCGGTCGCCCGCCCGCCCTTCTCGGCAAGCTGGAACGCCCGCTCAAGCAACAACCGTTCGGAGCTGTCGATCACGCAGAACTCCCCGCAACGCTCTCGTCCCGCGCGAGCAACCCTTCGGCAAACTCTCTCGGGTCGTAGTCGAGCAGATCATCACCACCTTCACCGACACCGATGTAACGTACAGGAAGGTTGAGCTCGCGGCTGATGGCCACGGCAACGCCACCGCGCGCCGTGCCGTCAAGCTTGGTCAACACCAGCCCGGTCACGGGCGCCACACGGGAGAACTCACGCGCCTGGGAGATCGCGTTGCGTCCCGTCGTGCCATCGAGCACGAGCAAGGTCTCGTGCGGTGCGCCGGGGAGCTCCTTTCCCACCGCTCTCGAGATCTTGGCCAGCTCATCCATCAGCGGCTTCTTGGTGTGCAGTCGCCCCGCAGTGTCGATGAGCACTTCGTCTGCACCGGCTGCGCGCGCCGCGCGCGCCGCGTCGAAGGCGACGGCGGCCGGGTCGCTTCCCGGCCGCGCACGAATGACTCTCGCCCCGGCTCGCTCAGCCCAGATAACGAGCTGCTCGACCGCCGCCGCCCGAAAGGTGTCGGCCGCGCCGACAACGACGCCGAGACCGGAAGCAGCCCAGCGAGCAGCCAGCTTTCCCGTCGTCGTCGTCTTGCCGGAACCGTTGACCCCGACCATCAGCGTTACGCGCGGACCGCTGGCCAGGCGATGCTCCTCGATCGCATCCGGGAGCAACTCGAGCAGTTCCTCACGAACGAGGTTGAGCAGCTCATCCGCGGCAGACACTTCACGCCCCTTCGTTCTCGCATGCAGGCGCTGGCGAATCTCACCAGCGAGTGCGATCCCAAGATCCGCGGAAATGAGGATCTCCTCGATCTCGTCCAGTAGCGCCTCATCAACGCGGCGACCGACGACCGATAGACGCTCGATCTGTCCTCCCAGCGCCCGACGCGTCTTGGACAGCCCCGCCTTCAACTTCTCTCGCAGGCGTCCGAGCATCAGCCAATGACTCCGAGCAGCTTTTTGGCTTCTTCT
>CAYSMT010000285.1:0-4643 GCA_964432135.1 uncultured Acidobacteriota bacterium | reverse complement strand
AGGAGCTTTCGGAGCACTACGCCGGCACGCTGCGGTCGCACCCCGGGGAGAGTGCTGGAACCTACCGTTACAAGACCGCGATCGCGGCCTGAAATCCAGGACAATCGGCGTGCCAGGTCAGGCGCTGGATGGGAAAAGCGCGAAAAGCGCACCGTTGAGGGCTCACCTCACGTGGGTTGAAGGCCGGGCGCGACCCTGGACAAGACTGTTGCAGCGGGGCGTCGGGTGCGCCCCGCCCACTTACTGGATGGCGAGCAGCTCGACCTCAAAGACGAGAGCCGCGCCGGGGCCGATCTTCGGCGGAGAGCCACGATCGCCGTAGGCGATGGACGAGGGGCAGATCAGCTTAGCCTTTCCACCGACCTTCATCTTCTGCAGCGCCTCCGTCCAGCAGGCGATGACTTGGTTGAGCCGGAAGGCGGCGGGCTGGCCTCGATCGACGGAGCTGTCGAAGACGGTGCCATCGCGCAGTGTGCCGTGGTAGTGCACCTGAACCTTGTCGGTTGCAGAGGGGTTGGGACCGGTGCCCTCGGTGATGGTGAACATGATCAAGCCCGAATCGAAGGCCTGGGCGCCCGGCTCGGCCTTCATTTTTTCGAGAAACGCGACGGCTTGAACCTTCTCCTTCTCGGCGGCCCGCTTGCCGCGCTCAGTGGCGAGAGCCTGGATCTGAGGGCGGAACTTCGCCAGATCGACCTTGGCGGGTTGACCTTTGATGCCGTCGGTGAGTCCGGCGACGAGGAGTGCGAACTCGTCAGCATTCATGTCGAAGACCTTGAGCGAGCCCGATACAGCGAGGCCGAGGGCATAGAAGGTCTTTTTTTCATCATTGTCCAACACGGGTGTTTCCGCGAGGACCGGAAACAGCGTCCCGCTGATCAAGAGCAGGGCAAGGGCATATCTCGCCTTCATGTCATCTCCTTTCGCCGCACCTTCCTCTTCGGGACTTTAGGGGCGGCTGCGGGACAATCTACCGCGCCTCGGGCCCGAGCGCGAGAAAACGCTCGTCGTCTCCCGCGGCGGCGGTTCGGTGCGTTCATTGCGTTGTTTCAGTCGAGCAACGCGAGCAGGTCGTCACGACTGAGCGCAGCCGCTTGCGCCGCACCAGCGAGCGCGGCCTCGGCGAGGGCGCGCTTGGATTCCTGGAGCGCAAGAATGCGCTCCTCGACGGTGTCCTCTGCAACGAGGCGGTAGACGAAGACGGGACGTTCCTGCCCGATGCGGTGCGTGCGGTCCGCGGCTTGATCTTCTACTGCGGGGTTCCACCAGGGATCGACCAGGAAGACGTGATCGGCGGCGGTCAGGTTGAGCCCTGTCCCTCCGGCCTTGAGAGAGATCAGCAGGACCCGTTGGGCACTGGCGTCGTCCTGGAAGCGCGAGACGACGCGGACGCGGTCCCGGGTTGTGCCATCGAGGCGCAGGAAGGCGATCTGGCGCTGGTGCAAGTGAGGCTCGACGAGGTCTAGCATCGAGGTCCATTGGGAGAAGACAAGCGCCTTGTGCCCGTCGGCAACGGCCTGCTCGAGACGCTCGGTGAGCAGATCGATCTTGGATGAGCTGGTGGCCTGCTGGCCCGGGATGAGCGCGCGGTGGCAGGCGGCCTGCCGCAGCCGCAGCAACGCCTCGAGTGCCGCGAGGACACCGCCCCCCGAGCGCAGGCGCTCGACGAGCTCTCGGCGGGTCGCAGCTCGCAGGGCGTCGTAGGCCATGCGTTCTTCGTCGGAGAGCACGCAGTAGAGGGTCATATCGCTGCGGGGTGGCAGCTCGGGTGCCACATCGCGCTTGAGTCGCCGCAGCACGAAGGGGCGGATTCTTCTGCGCAAATGCTCGGCGGCGCCGTCTTCACCAGCGGCGATAGGCCGAGCGTAGCGCTCGTCAAAGCTCCGTCGCGTGCCGAGCAGGCCCCGGTTGAGAAAGTGAAACTGACTCCAGAGCTCCTCGAGGCGGTTCTCGACCGGCGTGCCTGTCAGGCATACGCGAAAGCTTGCCGACAGGCGAAAAGCAGCTTTCGCGACCTGAGAATCGGGGTTTTTGATGGCTTGGGCCTCGTCAAGAACGAGAAGCTTCCAAGGAAGCTCAGCGAGGATCTGCTCGTCGAGGCGCAAGATGGCGTAGGTCGTCAGTGTGACATCGACTTGCGGATCGAGACGCCGGTTCGTGCCATGGTAGATGTCCACGGACAGGCCGGGCCGGAAACGTCGCAGCTCGTTGGCCCAGTTGTGCAGCACGCTCGTCGGGGCAACGACCAGGCAGCGGCCTTCGAAGATGCAGAGCGTCTCCAGGGTTTTGCCCAGGCCCATATCGTCGGCGAGTAGGGCGCCGAGCCCCGCCTCGCGCAGGAAGCTGAGCCAGTTGACACCCTGGCGCTGATAGGGGCGCAGCGTTGCCGTGAGATCGTGTGGTAGATCCGCGGACGGGATGGTTTCGAAGCCTTCAGCGAGCATGGCCAGCTTTCGTGCGCCTTCCGGCGCCTCGACGCCAAGCTCTTCGCACAGCTCCGCAAGCTCGTGCGCGCAGACCTTTGGAACGATGCCGGCCTCATCTCGCGCATCGAGGATGTCGAGCACTCGCTGGCCGTTGCGAGCGATCCACTGAGCGGGGAAGGGGGCCCAGCCGCCGCCGATCAAGGGCACGAGAGTCTGGCCCTCTCGCCAGGCCGCGATGACGGTGCGTGCATGTACGCGGGCCCGGCGCGGGGCAGCAGATGTCGCCGCCGGATCCTCGAGCAGCGTCTCGAAGAAGATCTCGCATTGGGCGCCATTGAAGCATAGTCGCGGCGCGACGGGCGGGGCGAGGAAGAAGCTGTCGAGGCCCTCGCCGACGCAGGTGATCGGGAGCTGGGCGAGATGACACGAGAGCGTGATGGCTTCCTCGCCGGAGAAGACAATCCGGTGGCCTGCGGCAAGTCCGAGGCGGGCGAGCTGTCGCTTGAGGCGTCGCTCAGCCTCGAGGTCACGGATCGGCACATCACCGCCGAGGTGAACGAGCCGCTCTCCGTCGAGACGTGCCGAAGGGGGATCACCGTAAACGATCGTGGCGAGGATCTCGACCTGTAGCCCATTCGCATGGGACTCGACGATGAGGCGGGCTTTTTGAGCTCGCGTGCGCGGCAGGCGCTTGCTGCGAAGGTCGATCGGCACGCGACCCTCGAAGGTTGGCAGCACGCGGGTCACGAGTTCTGCCGCTTGCTCCGCCCGGAAATGCAAGCCTCGCCGAAGCTCCTTGCGTTCCCGAGCGGTCAGCCGTGTCTGGGCTGGCAGGCAGAGCTCGTCGCCGCATAAGAGCAACGCATGTCCTAGCCGCTGGCTGATCGACGGATCATCCTCGAGAGCCAGCCGGAAGCCGTCTCGTTCGTCTTCGAGTACGAGCACGGGAGCGATCTGCCGGCCCCGACTGTGCACCCGTCGTCCGTCGAGGGTCAGATCTTCGGTCTCTGCGAACAGGGGCAGCAGGCGCGGCAGGATGCCAGGAGGTAGCGCACCGTGGCGCCAGGCGCCGAGCAGACGCTCGATCTCCATGTCATGACGCCGGGCCAGCGTGGCGGGACCGTCAACGCGGCCTCGAGTGATGGCGGCGAGGGAGGTCGTGAGCTCGGACTCCTTCCCTCGCTGGACGATGACCCGGCGCATCGACAATCCGGCACCCTCGCTTGTCAGCCGATAAGCGACGATCCCGGCGAGGTCCGCAGCGGCGGTGAGGGTGTCTCCTTCCTGTTGTGCGCGGCGTACCGCGAGCACCGCCGCAACGACGTGCTCGCAGACCTCGTCGCGTGAGGCGCACTCACAGGCCCAATCCTCGTCCTGCGGAAAGAGCGAAACAGCCGGTGAGACGAGGCTGCCGAGCGAGGCGACACGCAAGCGGATCTCGTCTTCGTCATCTCGCTCAGAGCCCACGCCACCCGCGCGGCTGAGCGCGACCCCGCGGGACCAGGTCGTCGCTGGGCAGGACGCGCGTATCACCTCGAACAAGCTCTCGATCGTCTCGCGCATGCCGCGAAGGATAGCACTCCGATGCGGTGCGGCGCTGGGCCCTTGACCCAGTGCCGCGTGCGTCAATGGGCTTCCGAAGAGCCCTGCCTATGCGCCTTCTTGATGTGGCGAATGACGCGGCGATGGGTCCTGGTTTTGACCATGACGAGCTGGTGTCTGGGGCAAAGGAAGTTCTGCTCGGCTTCGTCCTTGTCGACGAGCAGGCTCGCATCGCCTTCCGGGCAAACGAGGCGGAGCTTGTTCGAGTCCGAAAGCGTGAAGACGCTGGAGCCGCCGCCATCGACGACCATTACGGAGACGAGGTCCGGGTCGTCGGTTCCGCTATGTTCCGTGTCGAGTTCCTGTAGAAGGTCGGTGAGCTCTTGCAGGTCGACATCGACATTGATATCGAACGCGGTCTCGCCGTCCTCCTCGTCGAGGCGGAGAAGCTTGATCAGGCCCTTGCCGTGAGAGCGAGCCAGGATCTTGGTCTCAAGCCGTGAGCAGGGTTCTTCTTGATCGTCGTCGAGGCAGCCGAAGCTGGCGATGGAAATGACCGCGTGTCCGGATCCCTCTCCCCTCTGGATAAGAACGCAGTCGTCCTCTCCATCGGAGCAGCGCGGCGTCACTGTCATCGCTTCATCGCTTTCCGGCGTGCTGATCTCGAGGTGGTCG
>CAYSMT010000284.1:0-4648 GCA_964432135.1 uncultured Acidobacteriota bacterium | reverse complement strand
CGATGGAACGCGCCAGCGGAATGACTCGGTCATCCCGGGCCGCCACAACGAGACATGGGCAAGCGATCTTCGCCAGCTCCGGCCGTAAGTCGTGATCGCGCACGGCAGCCATCAAGGTGATCAGCGCCTCGAACCACTCTCCTGGCAGCACGGCGATCTCTTCGAGCTTGGCTCTCAGATGCTCACGGTGCCGCGCGAGGAAGGCGGGAGAGTACACCGCGTCGAAGACCCGCTCGAGGAAGGCTTCCCGCCCCCCTCCGTTGAGAGCGGAAAGACAACCCTCACGCCAGTCCTGCTCCAGGGCCAGCAGCGAAGCGTCAGCGTAGTCCCCCGCCGTGATAGCCGTCAGGGACGCGGTGCGCTCGGGATAACGCGCCGCCACCAAGACGGCTACGGCAGCACCAAAAGAAGTGCCCACGAGATGCGCGCAGGAGTCTCCTCGCTCATCGAGAAGGTCGATCACGTCGCGCGCGTTCATCACGAAGTGCTCATGGGCGTTGCCCCCGCTCAGATACTGCCCGCGAAAATCGCATCCGACGATGGGTCCTGGATAGGTCAGCCGCGACGCAAAGGACGCCCAGACCGGCGCACTCATCATCAAACCGTTAAGAAGAAGCAGCGGGGGGCCGTCACGCCGTCCTTTCCGATGGAGATAGCCTGCGATCATCATGGACTCGAATTACCTGGAGGCGAGGCGAGTGTCTCCTCGAGAGCCCGGATGAAACGCTGGGGGCACTCATTCGCAGGGAAGTGGCCACAAGCCTCGATCTTTCTTAGGCGCACAACAGGCAAGGCGGCCTGCATTCGCGAAGCATAGTTGATGTCGAGCAGCCGGTCAGCGGCGCCCCAGAGCAGATCAACAGGCGTGGAGATCTCGGCAAGCTGCCCGTCGATAAGGTGCGCGGTCATATCCGCAAGCTCAGCGCTCATGCGTGCGATCGGACCAACCTTGCTACGCCGAACCATGTCGTCAAGTACGAAGTTGGGGATCAAGGGGCTTCCCGGATCACGTATCGCCTTGACAAACCGGCGTGCCTCATCGCGAGTGGCGAGGGTCCTCGTCAGAGCGTGTGCTTCGTTCGCGATCCCACCGCCGTTGACAAGCACGATCCTCTCGACAATGTCAGGGTGATCGTGCGCTTCGAGCATCGCGAGCCAGGCACCGAGGGAGTTCCCGACGATGATCGCACGCTCCTCCGGCGTAATCCTCTTCACGAGATTCTCGATCCCCCCATAGACGGTTCCCAGAGACAACAGCCCCTCCTTCGGTGCGCTCGCGCCGTGGCCCGGGAGATCGGGCAGGTAGACGGTGTATCGGGTCGTGAAGGACGGTGCGACCCGAGACCAGGCCGTAGCACTGTCACCAGCTCCGTGGAGAAACACGAGTGGAGGACCGGAGCCAGCAAACCAGTAGTGCAACGCTCCTGCTGGCGTCTCGAGACTCTGCTCTTCGAAGCCCGCCGATTCCAACGCGCGTTTGCCGTTCGCTTCGTAGAGTGCGAGCGGATGCTGCCACGCGCCCCAGATCATGAGCCCCACGGCGACGAGACCGAGAAATACGAGAGTACCGGCGATCGTAGCGAGTCGTTTCCACATGGCCCACTCCATTCGAAGGGCGATCCAGTCGGCGGCGACTCTTCATACGATACTACCTGGCCATGAGCGAAGCACCGCGTTCAGGGGCAGCTTCCGAAGTGATCCTGGGCCGTCAACCCACACCAGCCAACACCTGTCGCGTTACGAAGCCGGCCTGTCGAGCGATAACCATGACCACCTTCGGTCGCGCCATCGGCTCCGGCAATCAACCACCATGTGACCTTGCCGGGAGTCGGGTTCGGGATGGCAACCGTTGCCCTTCCTCCAGCGGGCAAATCGCAAACAGCTCCCGTATAGCGGTAGCTCGCTAACTCGTCGCTTGGACCATAGAAGAGATGGTAGGCATTCGCAGGGCAGCTCGAAACGTCCCAGCTCACATCAACACCCGTGCCGTTGCTCTGAGAACGCGAAGAGCTCATCGGCGTACCCGGGGCGAACTTCCCATCCGGCACTGGGGGAGGGGCGATGGCGCCGCTCACGCAAGCTTGGGGCTCGAAGACTTCAATCTGATCAATATTCCAGCCGCAGTAGTGACGATTGAAGGAACTCTCAAGCCCGAAACGAATACGGGCATTCGTGACACCGGAAAGCAGCTCGCTCAAATTGAATTGCTCAAGGCCCCAGCTCCTGTGGGAGATGGTCGCCGCCGGGTTGCTCCACACAAGCCGCCAGACGCTGCCATCAAACACCTCGACAGTCGCGACATCACTGGTCTTCGCCTCGACGCAAAGCCAACGCCAGTAGCGCAGCCACAGCTCGGCATGCCCGCTCGCGTCGAACTCGGGGCTGGTCGCGTGAGCGTCGATCATGCGCTCGTAGTTGCCGGGAAAATCCCCTAACCCGCTCAGATCCAAGCCAAGAACGCGGCTACCCTGAGCAGCGAAAGCCGGATCCGGTCCGCCAAGGATTGATCCACCAAGACCCTGAGGCGCAGCGATCTCCCACTCGTTCTCGAGCGTCCATCCGCTCGAGTCCTCGAAGAGATCCTGATAAAAAACCGTGTCCGGACCGGTCGGCACTGCGCTACGACGCACGAGATTCTTCTCCGCGAAACCGGAGGCACAAGGACCGTCGCCGCCCCCGGCGAGGTCCTCCGCGCGCACGACATAGAAGGCCTCCTTCGCGTCGCTGACCGCGCTGTCGGACCAACTTGTCCCACGCAGACAAGAGGCGGCAAGGTTCCCCGGGCCGGGCGTAAATTCGGCGGCGCCTGAACGATAGACGTTGTAACGCAGATCTCCGCCGCAACGCGCCTCAGCCGGATTCCAGCTCAGTTCGAGGGTGCAGGTTGCCGTTTTGAGGTCGACGACCTGCTCGAGGCCAGCGAAACGTGGTGGCTCAGTGCACGCGCCACCCGGCGTCACACTCACACACGAGGATGGAGCAGAAACACCGCCGCAGTCGTTGATGGCGCGCACAAGGTAGTGGCGTGGCGCTCCTCCCGACACCGGCTTGTCGATGAAACGCGTCGTGCTCGTCACGCCAACCCGTACGAAGCCGCTCGTGCAGTCCTCCGCCGATCGATAAACGCGGTACTCAATGGCGCCCGGTGCCGGGTCCCAGCTCAGATCGACCCTTTGGTTAGCCGGGCTCGTGGCGACGAGACCTAGCGGAGCAGCACCACCCGCACAAGTCGCCGCTCCGCGCGCGCCGCTGACGACGAGGGCGAAAACAGCATCGTCCTCTGTGGTGTCGAGCGCACCGTCCTGGTTGATCTCCTTTGCGACAACCTCGACCTGCCAATGCCCCGCCTCGGGCCAAGCAACAAACACGTTCTCGACGGTGTTCAACCTGTCAGCCGAACCACCTAGTATGGAGTATCTCCCAACATCCAAACCATGATTACCGTTGTAGAGCGTTCCGGAGGGCGAGCGCACGCGCAGATCCAGATCATTGATGCGATGCACCGAGGCGGAAAGCGTCCCAGGAGGGTCCGGATAGACCATCGTGACGCGCAATTCGGATGCGCCCGCCTGCACTTCAATCTCGTAGTTCGCCGCAGCGCCGAGCTGCAGATGGACTGCCTGATCAACAATCAAGCTCCGGCGCGCACGCTCCTTGGCGAGCTGGGCGCTCGGCCGACCCCAGCCCTGATGGGTACGGGTCAGGTCGTCGGTGGTCCCCGTGAAATCGTACTGTTGAGCGGAGTTGATCAGCAGCGCCTTCACCGTCGCCGCATGGGGTCGGCGTTCAAACACCGTCCCCCCAATGGGATGCGTCCCCCAGACATCTTCAGACCACATCTCGAGCAACAGACCAAGAACACCGGCAACCTGAGGCGTCGCGGCGGAAGTGCCGTTGAAGTCTGGCCGATAGCCTCCGTTCGTTGTCGTAAAGACGTGATCTGCCCAATAGCACAAGTCCGGCTTGATCCGCCCATCCTCGGCGGGACCGATCGATGTCACACCGCCCCAACGATCATCAGATGTGTCCAGAGTATTCTTATGGAGGATGCCTCCGACCGAGATGACGTTCTTCGCCCAGGCCTCCGGCCGGCTGAGGCGAGAGCCGCTGTTGGATTGGGACTGGACGAGCGGAATGTCAAGACGCCATATGATGTCGTCGATTTCGTGAGAGTAGCTCGTGTAGCTCAGCGTGCGGCGGTGCCCCCAGGAGTTTGTCTGAAAGGACGCGAAGTAGGGATGCGACAGCAGCTCTTCAGTGTGTGCATAGCGGTCGCTCACCTCGTCCTTGTCGGCAAAGATTCCCTGCTCGGCACAAGGCAGCATTCCCGTCGCGCGCGTATCACCATCCCCATCACGGCGACCATTGCCAAAGACGATGCCATAGGTACTCGTACCGTGGTTGATCTGGTCGTGAGGACCGTGCAGCATGACGCCATCAAAGTCCTGGTGACCCGCCTCGATTCCCGCATCAAAAACCTCTCCACGCACTCCCTGGCCGCAGTAACCCGAGACGGTCTCGAGCCAGCTCGCACCCGTGCTTTGGCGAACAATGTCCATGTCCGTCTCGCTTGGCGTTGCCAAGTCGATCCAGGAAACCTCATCGCTGCGAGCCAACGCCAAAGCCTGCCATCGCGTAGCCTCGACCT
>CAYSMT010000283.1:0-4650 GCA_964432135.1 uncultured Acidobacteriota bacterium | reverse complement strand
GATCTCCATCCGATCGACGCGTCCGTGGCACTCGACGCAACTGACGCCGCGCGTCACGTGTGCGCTGTGGTTGAAGTACACGTAGTCCGGCAGATCGTGGACACGCACCCAGGGGATAGGCTGTCCCGTCTCATAGCTTTCCCGTACCAGCGAGAGCTTCTCGCTTTGCGTCCGGACCCGTTCGTGGCAGTTCATACAGGTCTGAGTCGGAGGAATCGCCGCGAGAGCCGCCTGCTCGACTGTGGTATGGCAATAGCGGCAGTCGATGCCCAGTTCCCCGACATGGAGTGCGTGGGAGTAGGGCACGGGCTGCTCTGGGGCGTAGCCGACGCTGATCGTCATCGGAGAGAATGCGAGCCACACGAAAACGACCAGATAGATCGGGGCTCCGATGAGCAGTACCCCAAGGGCGGGGAGTAGCCAGTTCGCCCAGCGTGGAAAAAGGAATCGCTTGTCAGATGCCATGATCCGGGGATCCGTCCCTGCGAAAGCGCGTTAGGGCGCCGGCGATTCGGCCCGCTGCACACCGTTTTCCAGTGAGGTGCACTCCCCTTTTCCAGAAAACCACGAGCCAAACAATAAGTATTACCAGCACCTGAATGGCGTCATTCATGCACAGAACTGCAGCCCAAACAAGCCCCCTCCTGCGCGCTAACTTTAAGATTTTTTCGTGTAATCTATGCTCTAGACAACGGATTTACTTGGGAGTTAGCTGGCGCGAGCCGCCGGAGTGTCCGTATCCTCGCATGCCACGCGCGGGGTCAGCGCTCGATCGTCGCAGCCTCGCCCCGGCGTGACGAGGACGCCTTCCAGCCGAGCCTTTGTACCAAACGAGGAAATGCACAGATGAGAATCGGAGTTCCCAAGGAAAGCCACCCGGCCGAACACCGCGTCGCCCTGGTGCCGGCGAACATCCCACCACTCGCCAAAGCGGGCGCCGAGCTGCTCGTCGAGTCGGGCGCAGGCACAGCCGCCGGCTACCTCGACGACGACTACCGGGAAAAGGGGGCCCGCATCGTCCCTGCTCGCAACGAGCTTTTCGCCCAGGCCGAAGTTCTTTTTCAGGTGCGTTGCGCCGGGAGCAACCGCGCCAAGCTGGGCGAGGAGCTCGAGCTTTACCGGCCGGGTCAGATCGTCATAGGCGCCGCCGATCCTCTCGGCGAGGCTGAAGCGATTCAGATGCTGGCCAAGCGGGGCGTCGGCCTCTTCGCGATGGAACTCGTTCCGCGCATCACCCGCGCCCAGAGCATGGACATCCTCTCCTCCCAGGCTCTCGTGGCCGGCTACAAGGCCGTCCTTCTGGCGGCGGACAAGCTGCCGCGCCTGCTCTCGATGGAGATGACCGCCGCAGGAACCCTCGCCCCGGCGCAGGTTTTCGTCATTGGCGCTGGCGTCGCCGGCCTCAAGGCCATCGCCACAGCCAAGCGCCTCGGCGCGGTCGTCCGCGCCTATGACGTGCGACCCGCCGTCAAGGAGCAGGTCGAGAGCTTGGGCGGAAAGTTCGTTGAGATCGAGCTCGACGCCTCGGAAGCCGAGGACGAAGGTGGTTACGCCAAGGCCTTGGGCGAGGAGTTCTACCGCAAGCAACGCGAGGTCATGGGACGCGTCGTAGCTGAGAGCCAGATCGTTATCACGACGGCGGCCATTCCGGGAAAGCCTTCGCCCTTGCTCGTCACGGCCGAGATGGCCCGTGCCATGGCCCCATCCTCGGTGATCGTCGACCTCGCGGCCGAGCGGGGTGGAAACTGCGCGCTAACAAAAGCCAACGAGGTCGTCGTCGACTCTGGCGTCACGATTCTCGGCCCCACGGACCTGCCCTCACAGATGGCTTTCCACGCGAGCCAAATGTACAGCAAGAATCTGGTGACCTTCTTCCAGCTACTCGTTAACAAGGAAGGTGCGCTCGAGATCGACACGAGCGACGAGATCATCCGTGAAACCTTGGTGACTCGCGACGGCGAGGTCGTCTCGACGCGCCTGCGAGACATGCTCAACCTGCCCCCCCTCGGGGGGAAGCACGAGGAGTCGTGATGTCGACCCTGCTGATTCTCCTTCTCACGATCTTCGTCCTGGCCATCTTCATCGGTTGGGAGGTCATCACGAAGGTGCCGCCGACGCTCCATACACCTTTGATGTCCGGCTCGAATGCCATTTCGGGCATCACGATCGTCGGTGCCCTTCTCTCGGCGACCACGGAGAACACGAGCCTGACCAATGTGCTCGCCTTCGCGGCGCTCGTATTCGCGACGATCAATGTCGTCGGCGGATTCCTCGTCACGCATCGCATGCTCGCGATGTTCCGAAAGAAGGGCTGACGCGATGGACGCCGGATTCCTGATCGACCAGAAGTACATCATGCTGGCTTACCTGGTAGCCTCGGTGCTATTCATTTTCGGCATCAAGGGCTTAACCCATCCCCGCACGGCGGTGCGCGGCAACATGCTCGGTGCCCTCGGGATGTTGGTCGCAGCGGCCGTCACGCTGCTGGCCAACGGGCTGGAGTTCAAGCTGATCCTCGCCGGCGTTGTCGTTGGCAGCGCGATCGGTGCTGTCAGCGCTCTGCGAGTGAAGATGACCGCCATGCCGGAAATGGTTGCCATCTTCAACGGCTTCGGTGGAATCGCCTCCGTGCTCGTCGCCGGTGGGGCCTACCTCATCGCTCTGCGAGACGCTTCAAGCCTGGGGACGCGCATCCAGGAGGCTCTTACGGGCGGCGCTGGTCTCGACAGCCAGATGATGGTCGCCACGGCCGCCTCCGGCCTGATCGGTGCTGTGACCTTCACTGGCAGCGTCGTTGCCTGGGCGAAGCTCGCGGAGCTGAAGATCCTCCCCGGCGGGCAAATCCTCTTCCCGGGGCAGAAAGCGCTCAACCTCGTCGTCGCCCTGGCATCGCTCGGCTGTGCGGCATGGCTCGTCGCCGACGCAACAAATCCGAACGCCTACTGGGCTCTATGTGGATGCGCCTCACTGCTCGGCATTCTGCTCGTGATCCCGATCGGTGGCGCGGACATGCCCGTTGTCATCGCCTTGCTAAACTCATACTCCGGCCTCGCCGCGGCCGCGACGGGCTTTGTGCTCAACAACAACGTGCTGATCATCGCCGGCTCGCTCGTCGGCGCCTCGGGCATCATTCTCACAAGCATCATGTGCAAGGCGATGAATCGCTCGCTGACGAATGTGCTCTTCGGAGTGCTCGGACCCAGCGCGGATGGTCCTTCGGCGGACGACGTTTACGCCGGCAAGGTCAAATCCGCCGGTCCGGAAGAGGTCGCGATGCTCTTCGACAACGCGCAACGCGCCGTCATCGTCCCGGGCTACGGTCTCGCCGTCGCTCAGGCGCAGCACGCCGTGAGGGATCTGGCCAACCTACTCGAGGCACGCGGATGCACGGTCGAGTTTGGCATCCATCCCGTCGCCGGACGCATGCCCGGACACATGAACGTCCTGCTCGCTGAGGCAGACATCGACTACGACAAGCTCAAGGAGATGGATGAGATCAACCCGACTCTCGAGCAGGCCGACGTCGCGCTGGTCATCGGCGCCAATGATGTCGTCAATCCCGTGGCGCGCACCGACCCCAACAGCCCGATCGCGGGCATGCCGATCATCGACGTCGACAAGGCGCGCACGGTGGTCGTCGTCAAGCGTTCGCTCTCCCCAGGCTTCGCGGGCATCCCTAACCCGCTCTTCGCTGGAGAGAACACCTTGATGATGTTTGGCGACGGGAAGAAGGCGATCCTCGAGCTGATCGCAGCGCTCAAAGAAGGGTAGGGTCGATACTCGGTCCGCGAAGCGCGGTCGTGAAGGTCGTCAGACCGGCGTGGCGATGGGCTTTCCAAGCCAGGTCGCCACGGTCTGCGCGAACTCTCGCGGCTCGATCGGCTTGCTGACGTAGGCATCCATGCCAGCACCCAGGCAGGCCTCCCGATCGCCTTTCATTGCGTGTGCGGTCATCGCGATCACCGGAAGATGTCGTCCGTCTTCCTCACGTCGCCGGATCTCCCGCACGAGCTCGTAGCCATCCATCTCAGGCATCTGAATGTCTGTGATCAGCAGGTCGTAGGGAATCGCTTCGAGCGCATCGAGGGCCTGCTTGCCGTCGGAGACCGCGTCCGCACGCAGGCCCTGCTTTTCCAGCAAACGTAGGGCCAGCTTCTGATTCACCACGTTGTCTTCCGCCACGAGGACGCGTAGCTCCCCACGCACGGCATCCTCAAGAGAGTGCCGCGTCACGAGACGCGGCTGAGCCGCGGCATCTGCACCACCCATGACGGTCAGCAGCGCGTCGTAGAGCAGCTCGCGCCGGATGGGCACGCTGAGGTAGGCCGCGAAACCGAGCTCGTACATCCGCGACGCGTCGCCGCGCCGACCCGCATGGGCGAGAAGAAGCAGAATGGTTGGGCGAAGTTCGGGATCGTCCTTGATCGCGCGACCGAGAGCAGCCCCGGAACCATCCGCGAGCTCGCTGCCAATCAGGGCGATCGTGAAGGGCATTCCGCCGGCGGCGGCGTGGGACATGCGAGCAAGGGCCTCCTCGCCGCAGCCCACCTCCTGCGTTGCGAAACCCCAACCCTCCAGACGGCTGACGAGTGCCCCGCGGTATTTCGGGTCCGGCTCGACGACCAGTACCCTCTGGCCGGCGATATCGAC
>CAYSMT010000282.1:0-4658 GCA_964432135.1 uncultured Acidobacteriota bacterium | reverse complement strand
CAGTCCTCGATCGCGTCCGATTCAGACCACCTTCACCTTGGCTGATCAGGACGCGATCGAGGACTGGTTCGCACGGGGCGGTAACGTCGTTCTCCTGTCTTCCGGAACCGATCCCTCCTCCATGAACACCAGGATGCTCATGAGCTTGAAGCTCAGCTCGCACCGTATCCGTAGCGACGCGCCCCTCGGCTTTCTGGCCTTTCGGGAATGGGCGCTCCGAGAGCAAGAACTCGTTCCGAGTGACGATGCTCTGCATGCCCATCCACGGGCCAGAATCGGCACACACGCGATCGCTAACCCCGGAGCTGCGCGGGTGCTTTTCGAAGATCCCGAACACTCACCAGCCATCTTCATCCTCGATCGAGGCCAGGGCCAGCTTGTGGTGGTCAACAACGCGTCCATCGTCGAGAACGCCCTCTTGCACAAGGGAGAGAACCTTGACTTCCTCGAAGCGTTGCTCGACGAGTTCACTCCCGAGGGAGGACAGGTCATCTTCGATGAGTGGCACCAAGGACACCATAGCCACTCCCAGCAAGCCCGGCGCAAGGCCCTCAGCCCGCTCGAGTTTCTCGTCGCGCATCTGTTGCTGCTCTATGGGGCCACCTGCTGGGCTTTATCCCGACCCTTCGGCGCGCGACCGATGACTTTGGGTCGCCGGCCCGGATCGATGGGTCGCTGGTTGCTCGCGTTGGCCTCGCTCCATAAACGCAGCCGGCACGCGAAGCAGGCGGGAGAGCACCTGCTCGAATGCGCACGTCAGGGCCAGCAATACCGCCAGCAGGTAGCTCTTCCCGAGAGCTTCGCAGGCGACGAAAACGCCTTGCTCGAACTCGCTCAGCGGATCGGCCGCTGGCAGCAGGAGAAGAAGCTGTGAAAGACCAAGAAGAGAACGACGGCCAACATCTCGAAGAGCGTACCACCGAGTCCCAAGCAAGTCAGTTATCCCCGATCGCGGAGAAGGCAGCCCAGCTGCTCGACGCACTCTCGGGCGTCGTCATCGGGCAGGAACGCGTGATCCACGAGCTGCTTACGGCACTGCTCACGGGAGGGCACGTCCTGCTCGAAGGTGTCCCCGGCGTCGCGAAGACCCTGCTTGCGCGCTCGCTCGCTGGCGTGCTCGGGCTCGAGTTCCGGCGGATCCAGTTTACGCCGGATCTCATGCCGGCTGACATTGTCGGCACCAACGTCTTTGATTTCCAGCAGGGGCGTTTCCATCTGCAAAAAGGGCCCGTTTTCACCAACCTGATCCTCGCCGACGAAATCAACCGCACTCCGCCCAAAACTCAGGCCGCACTGCTCGAAGCGATGGAAGAGCATCAAGTGACGATCGATGGCGTTACCCATCGCCTGCCCGACCCCTTCCTCGTCGTCGCGACACAGAACCCCCTCGAGCACGAGGGAACCTATCCGCTGCCCGAGGCCCAGCTCGACCGCTTCCTGATGAAGATCCAGATGGGCTACCCCGAGGCCCAGGACGAGATCGAGATCTATCGACGCTTCGCCGCGGGCCAGCTACACCTCGCTCTACAAGAGCTCAAGCTACCCGTCGTACTCTCGCCGGAGGAGCTGCGCACCTTCCGCGACGCGCTGGGGGAGATCCACATCGAGGACAAGCTTCTGGCCTACCTACGGGAGTTCATCGACCAAACACGCTCCTCGCCCGAACTAAGCTTGGGAGCAAGCCCGCGTGCGGGGATGGCCCTACTCGCATCCGCCCGAGCAAACGCGGCGATAGAGGGGCGTCACTTTGTGATCCCGGACGACATCAAGCGAATGGCCGAGCCTGTGCTACACCACCGCCTCTTGCTCACCACGGAGGCCGAGCTGGAGGGATCGGTCACAGAACTGGTCATCAAAGGAATTCTAGAGACGATCGAGGTCCCGCGTTGATTCTCCTGCTACCCACCGGCCGATGGTTCGCGCTCCTCGGCACCGTCAGCGCGCTCTTCATCCTGGCCTTCGTTCGCCCAGAGCTGGGCCGGGTCGCGCTCGCCATCGACCTGCTGCTCGTGTTGCTTCTACTGGTCGATCGATGGCTCGGCCGCAAGGTAGCGCTCGTCGCAACACGCGACATGCCGCCGACGCTTTACCAGGGCGAACGAACAACCATCTCATTAGATCTAGAAAACCACGAGCGGCGGACGCTGTCCGTCATTCTTCGCGAAACCTTCAGCCCGGCGCTTACGGAAGGGGCGCTGAACCGACGCGCACGCATCGGCGCGAGAGAGTGTGTGCGTTGGAGTTTCGAGCTGATACCTCGGATGCGAGGCGAGACGACACTCGCTCCTCCTGCGCTGCGCGTACGCGGCCCGCTCGGGCTAGCGTGGATACCTTGGCACCCTGAGATCCGCGGGAAGGTCAAGATCTTCCCCCAGATCCATCTCACAGGCGATGCGGGCCTCGTGCTGCGCCACGCCCTCGAGAGGCGCGTTGGAGCGAACCCCCTGAGCTCGCGAGGCATCTCGACCGAACTTTACGCGTTGCGCGAGTACCTGCCCGGTGATGAGTACCGGCGCATTCACTGGAAGGAATCAGCACGTCTGAACCGACCGATCACGAGGGAGAACACCTGGGAGCAGCACCAACATATCCTCATCCTGCTCGACTGTGGCCGGCCAATGGCCTCCCTCTCGGGACCCTACAGCAAACTCGATTATGCCTTTTCGGCCGTTCTCGCGTTGCTACGCGTCATCGTCGCCCAGCAGGACTCGGCAAGTCTTGTGCTCTTCTCCAAGGACATCCGCCGCGTCGTACGCGTCGATCGGCGAACGCGCACCTTCTCACAGGTTTTCGAGCAGCTCTATCAAGAGCAAGCCGATCTTGAAGAGCCGGACTACGACGCAACAACGAGTTGGTGCGCCCGACGCATCCCCCGCCGCAGCCTGGCCATCGTCTGTACCAGCATCCAGGACTTGCTCAGCGCCGACCATCTTGCCGGCGCCCTTGACGGGCTCGCTCGACGCCATCGACCCCTGCTCGTTAATCTCGAAGATCCTGGCTTGGTCAACCACGCGCACTCGATTCCGCACACCCTTCTCGATGCCTATGCGAAGGTCTCAGCGATGTCCCTCGTGGCAGCCAACCAACGCTTGACGAAGCGACTGCGTGGACGCGGTATCGCGGTGATCGCCACACCCGCCTCACGTCTTGCCATAGGCATGATTCAGTCTTATCTCGACCACAAGTCCCGCAGGCTGTTCTGATCTCTCCCGTCGCGTGCGCTCCCTGAGCGTGCCTTCTGACACAACCGGGAAGTCCGCGGAACAGGAGCGCAGCCGTCGCGAGGCGCTCGTAATGGAGTGACGGTGGGCTGAGCACCGCCATTTTGGTCGAGAGAGCCCGGGACCGCACCAAGCAGCACGGCAGCTTTGTGCTGCCTGATCCATCAACTCGCTGTATATCTTCAGCAACTCGATACGTGGACCCGAAGTCGGAGGGGCAGAGGGGCACGTATGACCGACGAAACCGGTGAAACATGTCACATGCGACGAATCGCAGGAGCTTTCTCAAAGTGCTGGGCGTGGGCACCGCGGCCTTTGCCGCGAAGGGTGTCTCCCGCGCTGCACCCGGGACGCCGCATCCGCGGCTCGTACGTGTCCATCACGTGCCCGTCCCTGACTTCACGAGGACGAACCGCCATCCCGGGGTCGAGTCTTTGATCTTCACCCTCGCCTCGGAAGGCACCCCCTTTTACCAGGGGACAAGCAAGCATCCCCTCGTGAGCCCCTCCGGCCTCTTCGGCGCCCACGACACCATTCTGATCAAGGTCAACGCTCAGTGGAAGTACCGCGGCAGCACGAACACCGACGTCACGCGCGGCATCATCCAACGCCTACTCGAGCATCCCGAAGGCTTCGATGGTGAGGTCGTCATCATCGAGAACGGTCAAGGTCGCGGCTCGCTCAACTGCGACACGACGGCTGGGTGCGACGGCGGAACACGCGAGGTACACGCCAACGCCGAGAACGACGCCCACAGCTTCGTATGGCTCGTCGATGAGCTCTTCAAGGACGACCGCGTCGGCAAGCGTCTACTCGATGGAATCCGATCGATCTTCATCGATGCGACAGATCACGACAAGGAAGGCTACCGAACCCTCTCCAACGTATCCTACCCTTGTTTCTTCACGCCGCGCGGGACACGGGTCGAGTTCAAAGAAGGCATTTGGACCGGCTCGGGACATGACAGCGCGCGACTGAAGTGGATCAACATCCCGACAATGAAGGACCATAAGGACCTCAACGTGACGGGCTGCCTCAAGCACATTTACGGCCTGATCACGACGGTCAATGAACCGCTTCCCCATCACAACCCATTCCAGGCGGGCAAGATCATGGGGGAGTTTTTCACACTGACCCGGGCGCCGGCACTCAATTTGCTGGACCACATCTGGGTCTCCCACGCGAGTCTGTGTGGATACCCGCCCAACACAACGACGCGGCGCAATATGCTCGTAGGGGGCTTCGATCCCTGCGCGATGGATGCTTGGTCTGCTCGGCACATCCTCTACCCGATCTCGAGCGACCCTGCCCACGACCCGGATATTCCTGGCTACTTCCGTTCTTACCTTAGCGACGCACGAGACACGATCAACGCCCATGGCGGCATCGACGGCAAAGACAGCACCTTCGAAGATGCCGACATCGTCGTGCGACACC
>CAYSMT010000281.1:0-4672 GCA_964432135.1 uncultured Acidobacteriota bacterium | reverse complement strand
ATCCGACCGCGCGGTACGTCATCTTCGTCGCTGAGGTGGCTTCGACCTTCAACGAGGCACTCCTGTCGGAGCATCTGCTCAAACAGGCCGAATCACGCGACAAGCAGCTCGCGTTGCTCGGGCACTACCTCGAGAATATCCGCGGCACGGTCTTCCGCCAGACGATGTTCGCCGAATTCGAGCTTGATATTCATCAAGCTGTCGAACGCGGTGAGGCGCTGACGGGTGACGCGCTCAGTGAGCGCTACCTCGCACTTCTGCGCCGCTATCACGGCCACGATCAAGGCATCATGCGCGTCGATGCTTCCTATGCTGCAGAGTGGGGCTTCGTTCCGCATTTCCATTACAACTTCTACGTCTACCAGTATGCGACGAGCTTCGTTGCTGCAACGGCCCTATCGCGGCGAGTTCTCGACGCTCATCCACAGGCGGCCGAGAACTATCTGAGCTTCCTCGCCGCGGGTTCATCGGCGTCACCAATCGAATTGCTTCGACAAGCGGGCGTCGACATGACTTCTCCGGAGCCGCTTCGTGCGACGATCCGTGTCATGAGCGAGGTCATGGATCGCATCGAGTCCTTGCTTTAGCGAAGCGCATCGGAAGCTCTTTATCCTATCAGCCAGACCATCACCTACCCCTCTTGTGGCTAAGCGAACAAGCCGACATAGAACTGTCTGCCCGTGACCAGCGTATCAACCCGCGCTCTCCTCTTGACGAAGCCAGCGCGGGCAGCAAGCTCTTCGAGTTGCCAGGGAGCGATGGGCCTCATGATGGACTCAAGGGCCCGTAGGCTTAGGTATTCTGTATCCGAAATTGGACTCCGAGTTTCGGAAGGTATCTGCAACACGACCGAAAGAGTGCCGCCTGCGCAAAGCCAACCCCCGAGTCTGTCCAGGACGCGTGCGGAATCAACATACTCAAGAACAAGCGCCACATGCACGAGTTCCAACGAGGCCGAGTCCAGGTCGCAAGTGGTGATATCTGTGCACATAAGTTGCATTCCAGGAAGCGCACTAGCAAAGCGGCCACGCAGGACACCGAGATACTCGGCGTTGATATCGATGCCGAGAACTCTCCTCGTATCGCGTGGGATGTGCTCGAAACCGTTGCCGGTGGCGCAGCCCAAAACGGCGATGGACGTTGGCCGAACTTCCGAGAGCACCTCTCGAAACACTCGACTGAGGTAGGGAAGTTGTTGAACCGAAAAGGAGCTCATGTGCTCCTCGTAGTCACTGGCGGATATTGCGAGCCAGGGGTTCTCTTGTGGCCCACGCGGATTCATCTCTGACACCTCTGATGAGCTTGTTCACAAATGCTTTGGTGCACAATCCTCATTTTCCATGCTCGTTGCCACGCTTGAAATGGCCTGTGATCTTCGCCACGACCAATTGCTGGCCGCGAAGATCTAGCCCAGAAACACCACGCAGAAAGGAAAGGGCTCTATCGCCCTTCAGTATTTTCACATGATGTCCACGCCAAGAAATATAAACCTTGCCGTTCCCCCTATCGCGATACGAAAACGGAGCGTCGTCAAGTCCACTGCGGCTGCTCTCTATTGCCATCCCCCGCTCCTCATGAACGGCCGCAAACGATGGCTTGACATCTCTCATCTCCAAAAATCCAAATTTCTCAGGATCAGCCTCATCCAACGGTACGAAGCATCACATGTTGCACCAACTCGCGTCGAGCCGCAGAAAGGAGTGAGCCGACAGAGCGACTTCACGGCCACGACCCTTGGCAGCCAGTGTGCGGCGACCGAGTGTTATGATCTCGGCTTGCCAAGCGGTCGGGCCGTCGTCGTTTTGCGCTGCGGCGCCGGTCGACGTTAAGGGGTCCGTTGTCACAGCCCGGACTCCCATGAGCCGAACAGCAGCAACCGTGCAGCTCATGACCGAGCGGATTCAAGCGAGAATGGCCTCGTCTCGGCCCCGCAAGCCCGGACGATCGGGGCCGCGGAGGACACCTGGGATGGAAACCATGGAGATCCTGGCCAACGAGCACGGCCTCATCCGGCAGTTTTTCGACAACCTGAGCCTAGTCAGACAGAAGCTCGAGGAAGGCAGCTATCCCTCCCGGAGCTGTCTCGAGAACGGGATCGAGTTCGTCCGGTGTTTCGCCGACAAGTGTCACCACTTCAAGGAGAAGCAGATCCTCTTTCTGCGCCTAGCGCAGAAGCAGCCGGGACAATCCGAAAGGTGATCCTGAACACAGACAGGGCCGCCTGTCGCCCGGAGGAGGGGTCCTGATGCGCGATCCACTCTCCGTGATTCCCATTCGCTATAAGCTGCCGCTGACCTTCGCGTTTCTCTGCACGATCGCTTTCGGCTTCGGCGGCTACATTGTCTTGAGCACGGCGCGGGAAGCGCTGGAGAAGCAGATCGAGATCCGCCTCGACGAGAGAGCCGCAACCACCGACCTCGTGATCGACAAGGGACTGGAACTCCTCGGTCGACGTGTCGAGGACTTCGCGTCCGACGGCCACATCCGTCTGGAGCTGGAGAGACTGCAGCAGGGAAGGACGCAGTCCGAGCGTGAGCTGGTTCGCCATTTCCTGGTCAACAAGCTCCCGCTCGTGGAGGCGTTTCGCGACGCCTACCTGTTGAACCGCAATGGTGAGGTCTTAGTCTGGGCCCAGCGAGACTCTGTGCGCGCCGGAACCGCCCCGGGAAACGCCCCGATCGTGTCTTTCAACAAGACGGCTTTCTGGTACGGCCCGCTCTCCGCTCCCGGAGCCATCTACGATTACCCGCACTTCACCCTCTCCACCCCCGTCCGGGCAATCAAGGGCGACCGTCTCCTCGGCTACCTCCAACTCATCGTCGACGCCGAGCGCTGGGCCGCCCTCCTGCGACCGGCGTTTTCCCGCCGATCGATGGAACAACTGCGGATCGGCATCGGAAACCCGGACGGGTACATGCTGCGTCTGTATCCTGATCGATCACGCCGGTCGGAGAGCGTCGACGCCACGAACCCGTCGGCGGAAGACTGGTACACCTTCCAGGCGCCGAGTAGCCGCACGAGCTGGGTCGTGGACGTCGGCATCAATCGGCGGATCATGCTCGAGCCGGTTCGATCCCTGGTCTGGAAGTTCATCTACCTCGGCATCGCCCTGATCTTCCTGGCGGCGCTTCTGCTGTTGCCTTCGCAGCAGTTTCTGCTCGAGCCTCTATCCCGACTGGAGACGGCCGCCAGGAGACTGACTGACGGCGACTTCTCCGCCCGAGTGGGTTATCGCTCCGACGACGAGGTCGGGCACCTCTCTCTTGCCTTCGACGTCATGGCCGCGGCGATCGAGGAGCACACGCGGCGACTTTCGATGGCGGCCAAAGAGGTTCGGATCGAACGGGACCGGCTGAACGCGGTGATTCACTCGATGAAAGACGGTCTGTTCATCCTCGACCAGGCCGGGCATGTCATCCTGGCCAACGACCCGGCGAAGACGGTCCTCGAGGAGATCGACAAGGCTCGTCGCGTCGACGCGACGAAAGATTGCGGACGGCAGGCCGGCGAGTACCGCAACTGCCTTCAGTGCCTCGCCGATTACAACTGTCTGGCGCACAACTGCGTCGTCGCCATCGCTTCCCGAACCTTCGAGATCCAAGCCACCTCTCTGTTAAAACCCTCCGGCCAGGAAGCCGGCCGGGTCTTCGTCAGCCGCGACATCACCGAGCGCCTCCTGCGCAGCGCCCAGGAGGCCCATCAGGAGCGCCTGTCGGTGCTTGGTGAAGTGGCGGCCGTCATGGCCCATGAGATGAACAACCCGCTCGCGGCGATCTCGATGTTCAATCAACTAATGATGAAGGAGCTCGAACCCGGAACCGACCTGTATGCTCACGCCGGCGTGATTCGCCGGAACACGGAGGCCTGCAGCCGGGCCATTCGCTCCTTGCTTGACATGGCGACGCCTCCCGCCGCCGAGTACGAGGACTTCGACCTCATGGACACAGTGAACGATGTGATCCAGATGCTGCGACCCGTCGCCGATCGGGGTCGCGTTGAACTCGACTTCGCGTCCTCAACAGCGAAGGGCTCGATTCGCGGCGATGAGCTGCAACTGCGGCAGGCCATCGTGAACCTGGTCATGAACGGGATGCAGGCGGCACGTGGGGAGCAGGAATCGGGCCGGGTCTCGCTGGGAGTGATCGACCGTGGTCAAGACGTCATGCTCACGATCCAAGACAGCGGGCCGGGGATCCCGGAGGAGCTGCAAGAGCGCATCTTTGAGCCCTTCTTCACCACCAAGCCCGCGGGCGAGGGCACGGGACTCGGCCTGCCGACGACACGGAGGATCATCGACGCCCACGGCGGGAGGATATCGGTGCGCAGCGCACCCGGAGGAGGAGCGCTTTTCGAGGTCTTGATCCCGCGGTCGGAGAGGCGCGGCGATCGAAGCGCGCCACGAGACGAAGGAACACCTGCCGAGGGCCTGAGATGATCGCCCTGGACCGGCTGCGCGTGCTCGTGGTGGATGACGAGGACGACGTCCGCCTCGGCCTGCGGCTGCTGGCGAACTCGCTCGGCGCCGAGGTCCGTGGCGCGTCCAGCGGCGAGAGGGCGCTCGACACGCTGCGCAGTTGGACCCCGCACCTGATGCTCACCGACATCAACATGAAGGGGATGTCCGGCATGGAGGTGCTGAGGGAGACCCACCAGCTCTATCCGGATATCCGCG
>CAYSMT010000280.1:0-4693 GCA_964432135.1 uncultured Acidobacteriota bacterium | reverse complement strand
CGCAACCCCGTGGCTGCGTTAGGGATCCTTCCTCTCTTCCCGCATCCGGGACGGGGTTGCTCCCTTCCCCCACTTTCCGCGTTTTTCTGGAGCCATGACCCCCCAACACCGCACCCGCAGGGAAGTCCTGCGCTTCACTCCGCGCTTCTGTCCCCACCCCGACGGCTGCCAGCACACCCTCCGGGAGGGGGAGGGCATCACCTCCCGCTGTCCGCGCCGGGGGACCCGGAAGATCCCGCGCGCACCCGGCATCGTGCGCAGGTTCCCTTGCAACAGCTGCGGGCGCACCTTCTCTTTTCTCTTCCTCCTTGTCGACCTTGTCTGGCGCCACAACCTGAAGGGAGTTTCGGAGCGCACGGCGCAAGGCTCCCGCACGACCCCGGCGATGAAGCAAGGGTTGATTGATCGCTCGCTCCGACCCGAAGAGATCCTGCATGAGCGACTGTTTCCCCGGCGGGTAGGCTTGCCGGAGGAGCTTTCGGAGCACGACTCCGGCACGCTGCGCTTCCGCCCCGGGGAGGGGGCCGGGACCTACCGTGACAAGACCGCGATCGCGGCCTGAAACCCAGGACAATCGGCGTGCCAGATCAGGAGCTGGACGCGAAAAGCGCGAAAAACGCACCGTTGAGGACTCACCTCACTCTCTTTGCGACCGAGCCGAAGCCCGTTACCCTGCTTGGCACGAAGCAGAGCCTGAATCCCTCATGAGGCTCGATGCATCCAAGCATTCCGGGCGAACGGCATGACTCCCGGTGGAGAAGGAGAACTCGTGAACATGTCGATACGCCTGGTGCCAATGCTTTGCATCGCGGGAGCCCTCTCGATGCTGGCAGCTTGCACAAACCGGGAGGTCAGCTCAAGCGATGGTGCCCCGAGCACTCTCGTCCTCACCGGGTCAAGCACGGTGGCGCCGCTGGCTCTCGAGATCGGCAAGCGCTTCGAGAGCTTGAATCCCGGGATCCGGATCGACGTGCAGACCGGGGGATCTTCGCGAGGCATAAGCGACCTTCGACAAGATCTGAACAATATCGGGATGGTCGCGCGCGCGCTAACACCTGACGAAAGTGAGCTCGTGCCGCATACGATCGCGCTCGACGGGATTGGCATCATCGTCCACCGTGACAACCCTGTGCCAGCGTTGAGTGACGAGCAGGTCGTGGCAATCTACCGTGGGCAGATCCGTGACTGGCATGAGCTGGGTGGACCCGCCTTTCCGATCACCGTCGTGCACAAGGCGGAGGGACGTTCAACTCTCGAGCTCTTCCTGCACCACTTCCGGCTTCGCCGGGACGAGGTCGCTGCGCAGGTCGTCATCGGTGACAATGAGCAAGGCATTAAGACTGTCGCGGGCAATCCTGGCGCCATCGGCTACGTTTCGATCGGCACGGCGACCTACGATGCCGCCAAGGGCGTCTCGATCCGGCTTCTCTCAATGAACGGAGTCGCCGCGACCCTCGCGAATCTGCGCTCAGGAGCTTACCCGCTCGCACGTCAACTCAACCTCGTCACGGGTGATCAACCTACGGACCTCGCGCAGCGTTTTATCGACTTCGCGCAATCGGGCGCAGTTCAAGATCTCGTGAGCCAGCAGTACTTTGTCTCGCCCAGCGCACACTGACAAGCTGTTGTTCGCGGCCTTACGAGCCTCGGCGATGCTCTCGGGGGCGATCGTCGTGTTGATCTTCGGCTTCCTGTTGATCGAAGCGCTGCCTCTGCTTCGTCGCGTCGGCGTGCGCATCATCACCGACCCGCTTTGGCATCCGGCGGAGGGGCTCTACGGCATGGCCCCGATGATCGTGGGCACGTTGGCGGTCGCGCTGGGGGCGCTGCTGCTCGCCACCCCCCTCGGCATCGCCTCCGCCATCTTCGAACGACACTACGCGCCAGCGTGGGTCGTTTTGCCCTACCACGGCCTGATCGAACTGCTCGCCGGGATTCCCTCGGTGGTCTACGGCCTATGGGGTCTTGTCGTGCTCGTCCCGGCGATTCTACGCATTCACCCTCCTGGGGCCAGCCTTCTCGCCGGCATCCTCGTCCTGGCGCTGATGATCCTGCCAACGATCGCCCTCTTCACAGAAGCCGCGTTGCGCTCCGTGCCGGAGGAAACCCTCCAAGGGGCTGCTGCGCTCGGCCTGTCTCGCTGGGCCACACTGCGCCACGTGGCGTTGCCGACCGCAGCGCCGGGACTGGCCAGCGGTGTGTTGCTCGGCTGTGGGCGCGCCCTCGGAGAGACGATGGCTGTGCTGATGGTTTGCGGCAACGTCGTACAGGCACCCACGAGCCTCTTCGATCCGATACGGACGCTGACCGCCAACATCGCGCTCGAGATGGCTTACGCGACGGGAGATCACCGCTCGGCGCTCTTCATCAGCGGCTTGTTGCTGATGACGATCGTCGCGGCTTTGGTGCTGGCCGCGGGGCAACGCCGGCGGGGTTTTCCCCGTGGCTAACCGTCACCGGCCACGAGGGACCTGGAGCGACCGCCTGGCCACGCTCTTGTTCTCATGCATCGCTCTCGGAATCACCACCCTCTTCCTCGGGATCCTGGTGAAGATCGTCTGGAACGGCGCGGCACAGATCGATATTGACTATCTGCTCTCCGCCCCCCAGGACGCCGGTCGTGCAGGGGGCATCGGATCGATCCTTGTCTCCACCGGGCTGATCCTCGCTGTGTGTCTGGCCGTCAGTGTTCCGCTTGGGCTCGGAAGCGCCATGCTGCTCGCGGAGCTGTGCCTTGCGAACGGGCGTTTCGGCTGTGCTGTGCGTGGCAGTCTGGACCTCCTCGCTGGCGTACCGTCGATCGTGATCGGCCTGTTCGGCAATGCCTTCTTTTGCGTAACCCTCGGCCTTGGCTTCTCGATACTCTCCGGTGGTCTGACCCTCTCCTGCATGGTGCTTCCGATCCTGATTCGGGCAACCGAGGAGGGCTTCCGCGCCGTACCGGATGAGATACGCCTCGGCGGGGCCGCCCTTGGCCTCTCTCGCGGCGCGGTGCTCCGGCGACTGCTGCTACCGCTCGCCCTGCCAGGCCTGCTCGTCGGCCTTGTGCTCGGTGTCGGCCGAGCGCTCGCCGAGACCGCGGCACTGATCTTTACCAGCGGTTACGTCGACCGGATGCCCTCTTCCCTGCTCGACTCAGGCCGCTCGCTCTCGATCCACATCTATGACCTGTCGATGAACGTCCCCGGCGGCGATCAACGAGCCTACGCCGCAGCCCTCATGCTTATCGTTTCACTGGTGCTGATCAACCGCATCGCCTCCTGGGCATCTCGGCGCGCCCTCTCACAGGGTATCGTGAACCGATGAGACCGGAAAAAGAACTGGCTCCGCCCTGCCCCGCACAGCTCCGGCCCGTGCGCATGGCGGTCGAACACTCCGCCTCGGCACCGCTGCTCGTCAGTGAGAAGCTGACTCTTCGATACGGCCAGACGGTGGCCTTGCGTGAGATCTCGTTGCCGATCGCCGCGGGCGAGATCACGGCGCTTGTCGGCCCCTCGGGATGCGGGAAAACGAGCTTTCTGATGGCGCTCAACCGCCTGAGCGACCTGATTCCCCACTGCCGAGTTCAGGGTCGTATCCGCTTCGGGGAGCTCGATCTGCTCAACCCACGAACAGACCTGGTCGCGCTGCGGCGACGCATCGGAATGATCTTCCAGCGACCCAATCCCTTCCCGCTCTCGATCCACAGCAACCTCGCCATGCCACTACGCGAACATGGCGTGCGCACACGCTCAGAAATCAACAACCGCGTCAAAACCGCACTGCGTGAGGTCGGTCTTTGGCAGGAGGTCGAAACGCGCCTCGAGCATCCAGCCGTGCGCCTCTCCGGCGGTCAGCAGCAAAGGCTGTGCATCGCGCGCGCGCTGGTCCTCGGACCGGAACTCTTGCTGATGGACGAACCCTGTAGCGCACTCGATCCTCAGGCCAGCTATGTCGTAGAAGAGCTCATCACGCGCCTTCGCGAGCGGTTGACGATCCTGATCGTTACCCACAACCTCGCGCAGGCGCGCCGCGTCGCCGACAGCGCGGCTTTATTCTGGCTCCGCGATGGCGCCGGCGAGCTCATCGAACACGCCCCGACGCGGTGCTTCTTCGATGCGCCCTCCCATCCGCTCACGGCCGCGTACGTTGCGGGCCGTCGCGGCTAGCTCCGGCAGCGGAGCAGATGCTCGAACGCGCCGGGGCCCTTTGATGCCCGCTGCTCAACGCGAACCCATCTGGAGTTGCTGCGGAAATCGTTCGCATAGCCAACTTCTTCAATGACGGATTCGATCAGGTCCTCCTTATTCCTCTGCCTGGCGTTGCCGATAGACACATCCGTAGAGAGGTACTCTCCCATCGCCCGATCGAAATACCCGTCCGCGTCGCCCAGATGTCCTGGGCGAGCATCAGCCACCCCATTGAAGTTTTGGTCAGGACTGGGCCCGCTGTGCGTATCGATCTTCGCGCGAAAAACGAAAAGTTGGTTAGGCTACAGATATCTCCCGAACTAGACGTTTCTACGTCTGTGCATCTACTCGGCTGAGGTCTTCTTCAATGCCTTCAGGGCGCGATCACGGTTGGTGATGTAGATCTTCAGCGCCGGGTCCGCGTGGGCCTTCCCGATCTTAGCTGCTCTGGCGTAGCTCTCGACCGCCTCCTCCAGGCAGCCCGCCTTCTCGAGAGACTCGCCGAGGCTATCGTAGACGTTCGC
>CAYSMT010000279.1:0-4710 GCA_964432135.1 uncultured Acidobacteriota bacterium | reverse complement strand
TCGGCGATGCCGAGGCTGCAGCGAATTCCGACCGGAAAGGAACGCAAGATCCGCGCTGCGAGGCGCGCGGCTTCGCGGGCGTGCGTCTCCGGGAGAAGGACGGCGAACTCGTCACCGCCAAAGCGCGCCGCAATGTCCGAGCGCCGGGCAGAAGACTCGATGATCCGGGCCGTTCGGCGCAGCGCTTCGTCTCCTGCGGGGTGACCGAGGCGGTCGTTGACCGACTTAAAATCGTCCAAGTCGAGCAGGAGTACAGAGAGTGCGCGGCCTGTCCTTTCGGCCCCGAGGGCCTCGCGCTCGAGAAACGCGGCGAAAGCTCGGCGATTGTACAGCCCCGTCAGCGCGTCCCTGAGGGCGAGCTCCAGTGCCTGGGCATGGCGCCGCGCGTTGCGCGCGGGAATCGCTGCGGCCGTCGCGACGCTTTGGAGCCTCGGCCGAAGTTTTTTCGCTATATTTTCGATATTTTCTTCTTCGTAGCGATAGGCAACCCAACCAAGCGTCTCTCCCTGGTCCTGAATCGGAGCCACGAGCAGCGGAGGAAGATCCTCCCCGGAAGACCAGGTTCGCGCCGGTGTTCCCTCGATGGCCATGCGTCGCGGCTCAGAAGACGCCCCCTCGAGGCTCACGTAGGCTTCCCTCTCCGGGCAGGCGGTGCACAGAAGAGAGAGGATGGCTTCCTCGAGCTCAGCGAGCCCGAGGTGACGGGCCAGGAGCCCTAGTAGAGAGCTGTCATCGGGAAAAGCGGCCAGTTTTCGAGCAGGTGTCTGAAAAGCGAGCAGCTCGTCAGGAAGTGAACACGAAGAATCGGGTCGATCTGTAGCTCTTTTTTTCATAACGACTTCCGTCCGATCGCTGAGGTAACGCGGTCAATCTCTGGCCCGCTGGAACCCCTTTGGCAGGGTCCAGACAGAATTGATCGCTAAAGTCTCTCAGGAAACGGACGAGAAGAACATCGAACACGGCCGGGCACTCACCTGCCGGACAGGAACGACAACTCGCCCGCCGTGAAACTGGAGGTAGTTGGAATGGCTTCGTTCTCGGTAGTGACCAACATCGGGGCACTCAGGTCTCACAACCAACTTGTGACCACGGAGCGGCATCTGAACACGACGCTCCAGCGGCTCTCGTCGGGTCTGCGCATCAACGGTGCGCAGGACGACGCGGCGGGCCTGGCCATCGCGGAGAACCTTCGCGCGGATGTTGCGGGCCTCAACCAGGCCGTGCGCAACGCGAACGATGGTCTGAGTGTCATCAACGTCGCGGACTCGGCGCTCAACGAAATCGCCAGCCTGCTGCACCGGGCGATGACCCTGGGCGAGCAGGCCTCCTCGGACACCTCAGGTGCCGATAGCTCGGCGTCCAAGCTGGCGATCAACGACGAGTACAATCAGATCCTCTCGGAGATCGATCGCATCGCGGCGACCGTCGAGTTCAATGGAGTGAACCTGCTCGCCTCGAGCACAACGCTGGATGTGCAAATCGGCCTGACCTCCGCTGCGAACGACCGGATCGCGATTACGACGACCCAGATCGACTCATCGATCTTGGGTTTGACGGCCAACGCTCTGGATGACAAGACCTCTGCGCGCAGCGAGCTCGAGCAGCTCCAGTCTGCGATCGACACGGTCTCGTCGAATCGCGGTGATCTTGGTGCGAACTACAATCGCATCGAGCATACGATCGCTGTGATCACAGTCCAGGCAGAGAATCTCATGGCTGCGGAGAGCCAGGTGAGAGATGCCGATATCGCTCAGGAGGTCGTCAATATGACGAGGTTCCAGGTGCTCCAGCAGAGCGGCCTGTCCTCGCTGGCCCAGGCTAACGCATCTTCGCAGCAGATTCTTAGCTTGCTGCAGTAGCTTTGAAGGGCCCTTCGAGGCCGTTCGTAGACCTCCAGGAACCGCCGCCCGTCGCCGCGAAACGGCTCGGGCGGCGGGGATCTTCCCGTTGCTCGCCCGGATCCGGGCTAAAGCTCCCCCTCCCTAATACCGAAGAGTCCTGCAAAGCAAGGCGTCCGCCGCTCCAGGCTCCGCAACCGCGGAAAGTCAGGCTAGCCCAGGGGCCACGGCGTATGGCGGCGTCAAGGGAAAGTTAACAGCAGGAACACATCACCAGCACATGGCGAGCGCAGCTCGCCGGGGCGGCATGGACGCTGCCCGCAACATCTTCAGGGAGGAAGCAGAATGTCCAGTTTTTCCGTCGTAACGAATATCGGTGCTGTCAACGCGCAGAATAAGCTCGCCAGGACCCAGGTCGGCCTTTCGAACACGCTCAGCCGCCTGGCTTCGGGCCTGCGCATCAATGGTGCCAAGGACGACGCCGCCGGTCTCGCGATCGCCGACGCCCTCCGCGCCGATGTCTCGTCCCTCAACCAAGCCGTTCGCAACGCCAACGAAGGTATTGGCGTGATCAACATCGCCGACTCGGCGATGGGCGAGATCGGCAACCTTCTCCAGCGTGCCGTGACCCTCGCCGAGCAGGCCTCCTCCGAGACCTCCGGAGCGGACAGCAGCACCTCCAAGCAAGCGATCAACGACGAGTACACTCAGATTTTGTCCGAGATCGACCGCATCACCGCTACGGTGGAGTTCAACAACGTCTCGCTGATCTCCGGCGCCGGGACGAGTCTCGACATCCAGGTCGGTATGGAGTCGGGCGCCAACAACCGGATCACGATTCAGACCGCAGGTGTCGACGTTTCGTCTCTCGGCCTGACTTCGAACAACCTGCTCACGGCCGCCAACGCTCAGACCGAGCTGGATGCGATCCAGTCAGCGATCGACACCGTCTCCGCGAACCGCGGTGATCTCGGTGCGATTTATAACCGCCTCGAGCACACCGTTGCCGTCATCTCCGCCCAGGCCGAGAACCTGCAAGCCGCAGAGTCTCAGATCCGGGATGCGGATGTCGCCCAGGAGGTGGTCAACCTGACCAAGTTCCAGGTGCTCAACCAGACCGGAATCTCCGCTCTGGCCCAGGCCAACATCTCGTCTCAGAGCGTGCTCGCACTGCTCGGATAAGGCACCTCAAAGCGGGGGGAGCGGCCTTCGCGCCCCTCCCCCCCGCTGAAGGACCTTTGAGGCCATAGGAGGACAATTACATGAGCGCTGATTCGATCAAGGCGGTCGCTCCTGTTGCCTCCTCGACCTTCGAGGGTCGTACGGGCGTCGAAGCACGTGAAGGTGTCAGTACCAAGTCGGAAGAGACCAAGGCGGTCTCGGATGACGAGCGTCAGGCGGTAGAACCCGCACGGGAGCCTGAGATCCCACGGGACACGGGCCCTCCGAAACGACCCTCTACCGAGGAAGTGGCACAACGGATCCAAGAACGGCTCGCGGAGGCTCAGTCGAAAGGCTACCTCCGTGAGTTGCGTTTTCACTACGAATCCCGCGAGGACGGGGTGTTTCAACTCAAGGTCATAGACGCCAAGACCGATAAGGTCTTACGAACGATCCCGCACGAGGAGCAGATCGAGTTCGCGGAGAGACTCGATAACTTCCTCGGGCTATTGATCGACGAGCAGGCGTGATCTAGTCGGAGCCGAGCCACGAGTACGCCGCGTGGCTCGGCACCGCAGCAGGAGGAACACCGATGCCCCTAGGTTCCATCCAATTCGGTTCCGGCTTCGCCTCGGGCATCGACTTCCGGGCGATCATCGACGCGATCCTCAAAGCTGAACGGATCCCTATTCAGAC
This sequence comes from uncultured Acidobacteriota bacterium, assembly GCA_964432135.1. Taxonomy (GTDB): domain Bacteria; phylum Acidobacteriota; class Polarisedimenticolia; order J045; family J045; genus JANTFM01. Next base: position 1,015 of record CAYSMT010000279.1, on the reverse strand, counting down.
CATTCAGGACCGGATCGACACCTTCACCAAGGCCAAGAAATCTTTTGAGAGCTTCTCGACGCTGCTCAAGGACTTCTCTTCCTCGATCGAGGATCTGAACAAGGCGGCGACGATTTCCGGGAAAACAGCAACCCTTTCCAACGAGAACGCTCCCTTCAGCGTGAGCGCCGGCTCGAATGCCCAACCCGGCAGCTATGAGATCGAGGTCAGTGCGATTGCCCAGGCTCACCGCGTGCGAGCTGCGGGCATGAGTGATCGCTACTCTCCTCTGGTCAGCGACGGGACGATCACGGTCCAAGCTGGTGGGCACGAGCAGATCTCGATCGACGTCAGTGCCGCCAACGGCAACAACTCGCTTCAAGCGATCGCCGACACGGTCAACGCGGAGGACAAGGGCGTCGTCGCCTCGATCATCAACGATGGTACGAACGCCATATTGGTGTTGCGCAGTGAAGAGACCGGCAGCACGCATGCGATGACGATCACGGACTCGACGAACCTCAACTTAGATGAAACGAGCAACCAGCTTCAGGCGGCGGCCAGCGCGAGCCTGACGATCGATGGGCTCGCCATCAGTTCGGAGAGTAACGCCGTCCAGGGTGCACTTCAGGGCGTGACCCTCAACCTCAGCGGCGTGACAACGGCTGTGGTCAATGTCACGGTCAAGGCGGACACGGATACGACCAAGAAGGCGCTCGAGGACTTCGTGGACGCTTACAACAAGGTCAACGAGTACTTCGATGAGCAGTTCGGGACCGCCGATTTTCGCGCCGCATCCTCGGTGGCCGGCAGCAGCCTCGTTCGCAATATCCAGTACAGCATGCAGGGCCTGATCACCGGGCGGGTGGCCGGTATCCCAACCGAGAAGATCAACACCCTCGCAGAGATGGGCATCGTCGTCGCTGATGGCACCGGGCGGATCGAACTCGAATCCTCGACCTTCGATGATCTGGTAAATGCCGGGCGCCTCGACGAGATCAAGGCCGTACTGATGTCTACTGGAACGACGACGGAC
>CAYSMT010000278.1:0-4710 GCA_964432135.1 uncultured Acidobacteriota bacterium | reverse complement strand
CTGGCACGGCGATAAGTGCATGGGCTGTCGTTACTGCATGGTCGCCTGCCCCTTCGAAATCCCTCGCTTTGAGTACAACAGCGCGAATCCCAGGATCCGCAAGTGCATCATGTGTTACGAGCGACTGGAGGCGGGAGAGCAGCCTGCCTGCGTCCAGGGTTGTCCCGCAGATGCTTTGATCTTCGGTACAAAACAGGAGTTGATGCAGATCGCGCGTGCCCGGATATACAAGCATCCGGAAGACTACATCCACAGGATCTATGGAGAGCACGAAGTCGGCGGCACGGGCTGGCTCTACCTTTCTGCAGTGCCTTTCGAGCAACTCGGCTTTCGCAACGACCTCGGTACTCTAGCTCTACCGGATGCGACGCGAGAGTTCCTTTACGGCGTCCCTGCGGTGTTCATGCTCATGCCTCCGCTGCTTTTCGGCCTGCACCAGCTCACGACCCGAAGTGCTGACATCCAGGAAGAGGAGGATGCGTGATGACCACGTCAACCCCTTCCTACAACCACCGTCCCCCGTTATGGACCTTTCTCCGCGGCGAACTCAAAGCTCGCGGCCCGGTGTTCACGCCCTTCAACATGATCACGGGCGTGATCGTGCTCGTCAGCCTCGCTGCGATTGCCGTCCGTTTCGTCAAAGGCCTCGCTTCGATCACCAACCTTAATCAGGCCTATCCCTGGGGAATCTGGATCGGCTTTGACGTCATGACCGGCGTCGCCTTCGCAGGGGGCGCCTATATCATCACCTGCGCGGTCTACGTGCTTCATGCCGAACGATTTCACCCTATTGTACGTCCGACCGTGCTCAATGGCTTTCTCAGCTACCTCTTCTACGCCGGCGCGCTCTTTCTCGACCTTGGCCGGCCGTGGCACATGATCAACCCGATTATTGGCAACTCCTTTGGCTACAATTCGATCCTCTTCCTCGTCGCCTGGCATTTTCTGCTTTACATGGCCTCCGAAGCAATCGAGTTCTCACCGGTCGTCGCCGAATGGCTCGGCCTCGAACGCGCGCGGAGCTTCCTCTCCAAGCTGACCCTCGTCACGGTCATCTTCGGCGTGACCCTCTCTATGCTCCACCAGTCGGGCCTCGGTGCCCTCTTCCTCTTCTGTGCGTCGAAGATTCACCCCTTGTGGTACACGGAGTTTCTGCCACTACTTTTCTTGGTATCAAGCATCTTCGCCGGTTTGTCGATGATCATCTTCGAGGGCACAATATCCCACCGCGTCTTCCGCACTCGGATCGATCCCAATAAGCATGCGTCCTTCGAGGAGATTGTCGTCAGCCTTGCCAAAGGCGCGGCCGTCTCGATGTACGTCTACCTCTTCTTCAAGATTCTCGTCTTCGTCCACGGGCAGCACTGGAATCTACTGCTGAGCAAGTGGGGCGCGTGGTATGCCTTTGAAGTCATCGGCCTCGTAGCCATTCCCTGTGCACTTTTCACCCATGGCTACCAGAAGCGGCGTGTCGGCGCGATCCGCATCGCCTCCGTACTGACTCTGCTCGGGATCATCATCAACCGTCTCAATGTCTCCGTAATCGCCTTCAACTGGAACAATCCCGCCACCTACTTCCCTTCGATCTACGAACTACTCGTCACGCTGATGGTCGTCTCGATCGAGATCTGGGTCTTCCGCTGGGTCGTCTACCGCATGCCGGTTCTTCAGCAGATCGCGGCTACGGGGAGGAACTGAATCATGGAGTGCTATCACTACGTCAATATTTTCGAGACCAAGGGCCTCGAGTACATCCTCGTGATCATCTTTTTGATCACCCTCGTGCTGTTCATGCGCCACCTCGTTCCCTCCCACGCCGACAGACAGAGGCCCCGCCATGTCATGCCCAATGGCGACGAGCCGCTCATCCTCGACACCTCGCGCCGTGACGACCCCGGGCGCTAATCCTCCGCGACAACGAACGCGCCAGGGCAGGCCTCCGGGCTGTCCTGGCGCGCATCCCATCCGTACTCGCCGCCCCTGACCCCCGTCTGCAGTCAAGCGCGCTGCGCGGCAGGTGTAGAGAAGCGCCACAGCACGCGTTGATCGATTCAACATCTACTATCTCCCGTATTTGCAAGTACTTCGCTCTCAGACCAACGATCTCGCTCGGCGGGCTGTTGAGAAACTCGCCGACTGGGCCTCGGAGCCCTCAACACTCTTTATCTAATTTATTTTAAAAAAAAGACTTAGCTAATAAGACCCGGTTGGCCCGAATCGTGCTTCAGAGAAGCACGGAGGCTAAAGATGAAGCCCAAACAGCAACGTTCCCCGGCAAGGCTCCCCGGTGGAACTCACATCTCGAGCGACTGGCGGCAGGCAAGATCGCCGCAGACCCGGGCCACTCGAATCGAAGGAGGTCGTCATGGTCATCGTCCTTGTCATCGTCTCTGTTGGTCTCTTCCTTTTCATCGAGGCGCTCGTCTCCTGGCTCAACAGAAAGAGCTTTGAGCAGGCCGAGCCCGAGACGGCAAAGGGATTTGCCGATCTATGTCTTCCGCGCGGCCTCTTCCTTGGCTCTGGTCATGCCTGGGCCCGCCTCGCCAACTCTGGTGAGCTCAAGCTCGGCGTCGATGAATTCCTCGCGCAGGCACTCGGTGGCTGCGACAGCGTCGAGCTCCCTGAACCCGGGAGCAAGCTCACCAAGGGCGCCCCGCTAGCAACGATCTCCCGGCTTCGTCGCCGGATCGTCGTTCCCTCACCGATCGACGGGACTGTTGTGGCGACCAACTCTACCGTCTCTCGCGTTCCTTCTGCCCTCAACGCCGATCCTTACGGCAGCGGTTGGCTTGCGAGCGTTTGGCCGGTCGACCACGCAGAAGCGATCAAAAGCCTGCGCGTCGGCGAACGCGCCTTCAAGTGGCTCGAGCGAGAGGTCGAACGCTTCACGGACTTCCTCGCGATGCGCACAGCGCCAAAACTCGTCGGAGCCACGATTCCCGACGGCGCCCGACCGGTCGTTGGAGCGGCCCTGGTTCTCGACGACGAGGCCTGGGAGGAGTTCACACGCGAGTTCACGCATGAGCCCGCCAACTGACTCTCGGCGACAACGCTCGACAATAGGGGCGGGTGCGAACCCGCCCCTGCCATGCCTCACTCGAAGATCCGCGTTCTTCGATGCGGACGTCTCGGTCCTTTCCATTGGGGACAACTCACCGAGCGCTGGCGGCCAGGTTCGCCTCAAGGCACGCCCGGGCAGAGGCTCTGGCCGGAATGTCTTCTTCATGTCTCCCGGCCGTGGGGAAGGCCTGGAGGAGACAACGCCACTCTGAGCCTTGAACGACGGACAGTACTCCACAACGCGCCACACAATGCGACCAAACTCTGAGATCTACACTGGGATCGATGCGGGCTTCCTCAAGCCGTTACCACGGGCCCTCGCCGCTTCCCGCGGCGAAGCCCACCACTGAGTAGTAGCGCCGACCAGTCCGCGAGGCCTCTCCAGAATCCCGATAGCTCGTCTCGCTGGTCGTATGAAGCAGCGTCCAGGACGACCTCGGTGCATTCGCCGCCTCGGAAAAGTAGATCCGGTAGCTGTCGACCCTGGGGATCGCGTCCCACGCGAGAAGCAGATCGTCTCCACTGACCGAAATACGCAAGCTGCGCACGGACGAAACCTTGGCCCACTGGGGCCGAGGTTCCGCTGTGAGCGGGAAGCGCTGCAGCGTACCAATGGTCTGACCAAGCCGACCATCGCCGTCCCCGATGCAAATCGGATAGATCCGCCAGGAGATCGAGAAACCCGTTGTGTTCCCTTCCAGGATGCCCGCGATCGTTGCGCCGTGATCGCCGTAGGCCGCATCGTCGTCGTCGTTGTAGTTAGGATTCGTCGAGATCTGGTCGTTGAAGCTCGCGTCATCACGGTAATACAACTTTCGGCTGCTGTAGAGCGATGAGTCGGGAATCAACCATGCGATGGCCAATCCGCCTCCAGGCCCTGAGACGACCTGCCACTTCTGAAACTGATCGCCCACGGTATCCGGCACACCGTCGATAGACACACCATCAAGCGCCGAAGGCATATAGATCGTCGTTTCCGAGCGAGGCAACCAGTCGAAGTAGAACCATGCCTTGTCGATTGGATGAACCCTCAGGTTGACCGTACGAGTCCAAAAACTCTCGTAAACGATGTCATGGTGGATAGTGTTCAGCGCCGAGGCAGCGCCGCGCACATAGCGAATCGCACGAATCGGCCCAACAAGCCCGCCGAGATACTCAGAATTGGAGTTCCACTGCTCTTCGTCTTCAACCTGACCCGCCAGGGGGCTCGCCCGACCCTTGACGCGGTCGATCAAATCGCTTCCGTCGCCACACGGAGTCAGCACGTGATAGCCGGTCAACAGCCATCGACCCTCGAAGTCGAGCTTGAAACGATTTGAACTGATCGTCGCCGAAGCCAATTTATTCCAGGAGACATAGCGCATTGACGAGCGTTCAAGCCCGGCTCCGGCGAAAACATAGGCCCAGCGTGTCGGCGCAGAGCTGCCCGGACGAGGGTCCTCGATCGCGACCTCGTAGCGCAAAGACCCCGCGCCTTGCGGCCAGGGAATGCTATCGATCGCGCGGATGCCCGCGTCGCGATACATGAAGGCGATCTCGTCATTCTCATCGAACAGGCCGTCGTCCTCCCCAAGCACGTCGTACATCAGCTCATGGAAGGCGAAAGCGGTTCCCTCGTTGAAGAGCTTGTCGACACGTTGATCGACTTGG
>CAYSMT010000277.1:0-4730 GCA_964432135.1 uncultured Acidobacteriota bacterium | reverse complement strand
TTTACCGCCGTGGTTTTCCACGATTCGGTGAACGATGGCGAGCCCGAGACCGGTGCCCGCTTCATGGGCTCTCATTGGTCCGATGCCCTGCACGAAGGGTTCGAAAATCCGGGCTTGGTCTGCGAGAGGAATCCCCACCCCCGTGTCCGCAACCTTGAAAAGTAACTCCTGATCCCCCGCCGGCCCGGGAGCCAAGGTCGCCCGCAAGACAACCGAACCGCTGTCGGTGAACTTCACGGCGTTGCCAAGAAGGTTAACGAGGACCTGTCGAAGCCGTCCTGCGTCGGCGACGATGCGACGCGGCAGCGCCGGATCAATGATCGCTTCGTAGACGAGGCCCTTCGCGCTCGCTCGTGCCGAGAGGGTCTCGAGGGCCGCTTCCGCGACGACCGAGGGGTCGCAAGGCTGGGCATCGAGATCGATATGCCCGGCCTCGATCTTGCTCAGGTCAAGCACCTCGTTGAGCATCCCAAGCAGTGACTCGGCACAGGCCTGCACCGTCCGTACGCTGTCGTGCTGCTCCGCATCGAGCTGCGTCCCCTCGAGCAGCTCCGCCATGCCGAGCACGCCGGTCAACGGCGTACGAATCTCGTGGCTCATATTGGCGAGAAACTCACTCTTGAGACGGTTCGCCTGCTCAGCCATCTTACGCGCCGCATCGAGATCGCGGTTTGCTTCCTTGAGCCGCAACACGAGCTCCGCCTGCCGGCTGGCCTCGTGATGAAGCTGCTGGGCCCGCCGCGAGGAAACAACAGCCGCGACGAGATGACGCGCAAGAAGCTCGACAGCCTGGATTTCATCGGCGTTGAATCGTTCTCTTCGCAGGACGAGCAGCGCTCCCACGGAGGAGTGCTCGAAGGCCAAGGGCACGGCCAGTGCGCCACGTATACCGTGTCGTCGGCACCAACCCTCGCTAGCGGTGATGCGCTCACCGGAATCTGCCAGCGCACGACCTTGCGTCACAACCTCGCCAACGAGACTTCCCAGAAGCTCTGGTCGGTGCGATGGGGCACCATCGGCCTGAGCGCCTCGACCGGCCCGCGCGACCTCATCGAGGATGATCGCCGTCTCCTGGGGTGCCGGCCCGAAGGGATCCGAAGCGGCCTCGCGAACGAGGTATATCGCCGCATAGGATGCCAGCCCTCGGCTCGTGAGCGAGTCGACGAGCACCCCATAGACCTGCTGCTCCTGACCGGCGAAGAGCAGATCCTCGCAGACGATATTGACTCCTTTGATGAAGGCGAGCAGGCGAGTGCGTTCAGCGGCAACCCTCTCGAGCTCCCGCGTGTGCTGATGGATCGTATCCCCTGCCCAGCGACGCTCCGTCTCGTCCACGACGCTGCCTTCGATGAACAGACCACCCTCGGCGTCCTCGACGACGCTTCCTCTTTCGCACACGCAGCGCACGCTGCCGTCGCGATGGAGCAGGCGATAGCGGTGGACGAAAGCGCGACGTGAGCGCAACGCCCTTTCGATCTCCGCGGACAGCTCAGCCTGATCGTCGGGATGCACCAGCTCCGCGAAGCGCGGACCGGACGGCCCGAGCAATCGCCGCGCATCGTATCCGCAGAGCGCCTCAACGCCGCGAGAGAGAAAAACCATGGCGCCATCTCTCCCCGCACGTCGACGAAAGTAGAGTTCCGGCAAACTGTCGAGCAAGGAACGGATGCCGAGGGGACCTGGCGATCGTCCCCGGCCCTGCTCCTTCTCCGCTCGCAGCTCACCGTCTCCGACAACGGTTTTGCTCATCCTCTTCCCCAAGGGCTTTCCGACCCACCCACGGAGCGGCCGCATTCGAGAGGCACCCGGACACGCCCTGCACTCCGCGCACCGGCGCACGCCCTCCCCTTAGGACGCGCTGTCGGCACACGCGACTCCGCGGAGAATCTAGGTTCCCGAGAGGCTCAGAACCAAGCCATCCCGTGACGCGAAGATGATGACTGCCACCTACGTACTCGCAGGACTCTTCACTATGGTTCTTTTTTGTTCACATCGCATCGCCCGACAGGCCTCCAAGCCGCGTCGTACCCAGCCGAGTTTCTTCAGACGCGAGACCGACGCGAAGGAGAAGGGGCCCCGATGGCCTCGCCCGAAAAGCTCTGGTAAAAGCGTTAGCGCCGGTAGGGCCGCGCGGAGAGGGAGAAACGCAACACGAAACGCTCCGGCGTGATCTCGACACCCTGAAGGTAGAGCGAAAGCCGGGTGTGGGGGTGGCCCCCTTCCGGAGCTAACCATTCGAAAGTACGTGGTAGCTCGACGGCGGGCAGAAGCGGCGCGAGATCGGGCAAGAGCGAGAGCTTGCCCTCTGCAACGGCCCGCGTCGCCCGAAGGCGGATGCGCCCGCTCTTCGGCAGCAGTTCCGGCTCCAGGCGTAGCATCACCCGGCCGCGCATCCCCAGCTCGACGAGCGCGACGCCCATGCTGGTCTCGACCCCACCCTCGACGAAACGGACGGAGGAAGGCGCCTCGAGCAGGACGCTCACCTCACCTGCACCCGGAATCGAAATCGGGATCGGTCCTGGTATGCCCGCACGCACGATCGCGGCGATGGCGCCAGGATCCAACGAGAGTTCTCCGAGCCCTGAGCTAACCGCCGGGGAAGGCCGGCCAGCGAAGGCGAGGGAGCTGGCCAGCAGAACGAGGGCGGTCGTGATTATCCTTGAGATCATCGGCGGCTTTCCTCTCGTCGTGGCAACGCACGGGCGACATCTCCGGTGGCGAGAGCGGCGCCCCGGCCACGCCATACAGGCCCGCAAAATACGGACGGTCAAGGGTCGAGGCTCACAACGGACGCTGGCGGCAGCTCGAGCCGCCCGCAGCCGAGCAACAGCTCGGCAAGCTCTCCCTGCCGAGGGGCGCGATACAAACACAATGCCGGTGCGGTGAAAGAGCGATCGGGAGCGGCAAGCACGCCCCCCGAATCGGCAGCGATCTCTGGCAGGTACTCCCGCGTCGTGAGCACCGTCCGATACCCGCCGACAGCGCCGGGATCGAAGGCCACGATGCGGCTGACGAAATGCTCGTCCGAAACAACCACATAGGCCCGTCGCGAGGAGACAACGGCCAGAGAGACGATGTTACCGCCAAGCTCATCATCATCGAGTGCCCAGCGTTCGAAGACCCGGTTCGCGACATCAACCACAGCAACCCCACCGGAAAGCTCCTGAGCAAGCAAGCCTGGGTAGATGCCCGATAACACCACATAGAGCTTCTCCCGCCCCTCCTCGCGCACCGGGACGATGACCCCAGGGTTTTTCCCCGGCAATGCGAGCGCGCCGACGAGACGATCCTCCGCGGGATCGATCACGGCGAGCTGGCCTTCAGCATAGTGCGAGAAACTGCGATCGATATCCTGCAGACCGACGAACACGACCCCTCCCGCACGCGCCAAACGCTGGGCCCGTGGCGTGCCATCAGGGTTCTTCGCAAGCGCGGCGAGCGAGATCGTACCCTTGATGGCGCCGCCATGGGTGTCGATGATCGCGAGGTCGTTGAAAGGCGGCTCGTAACGACTCAGGTAGACACGCCCCGGTGTGACCAGCAGCAGGTCCTGGGGATTTGATCCCGGCGACGTGCTCGCCTGCCAGCTCGTGCCGTAGTCCCTCTCGGGATCGAGACGCTGGATATTGTCATAGGACAGACGATTGATCGCGAACACCGCATCGCCACTCGCACGGAGAACCGGGTCCGGGCTCAGCGCCGAGAGCGCATGACGCACCCGAATCTGCCGTCCGCGTACGAGCTCGACCAGCTCGACTCTGCCCGCGGCAAGGTAGTCCGTTCCCGCGACGAGGAAGCGATGGCGCCGCCATCCCTCAAAGCTCCCCTCTCCTCCTGTCTGGCTCTCCCAGCTCGTGCCACCCAGGCGCCAGCCCGCTGCGCTCTGGTGACCACGAACCATGAACTCGAAAGGGAGACCATCGACGGTGATCGGGCCGATGCGTCCGCTGCGCCATGCACCGCCGCTGATCGTGATAACCGTCTTTCCTTCCGAGTGGTCTTCAACAGGCGCCACCGTGCCGGCGACTCGGGCCTGCTCGTAAACGATGCGCGCCTCATGCTGACCTTCATCGTCGTCGACAAGGTCGAGACGGAGCTGGAGCCTCGTCGGTGACACGCCGCGACCCGGGTAGGTGAGATGTGGAAGCGAGATCTCAAGATCGAACTGTTTGCCAAGAGAAAGCGCCGCCTTTCCCGTCGTCTCGAGGGCCGGCGGCGCGTAGTCTGCGCCGCAACCCGCTACGCCGAGAGTGACGAGCCCACACGAGACGGCCATCACAAGCTGGGCGAGTCTCTCACCATGCGTTACCACAACGATTGAGCGTTTCACGGAGATTCCTCCGATCGCCAGCCGAGATGCAGATAATAGGTGCGTCCAGGTAGGGGGAAGCGAGCCACATCCCGTGAGCGCTGGTCAAAGAGATTGCGGAGTTCCCCGCCAAGGCGCCATCCCTTGCCGAGCTCCCGAACGAGATGGAGGTCGTGCTCAACCCGCGCCGGCAGGCGTAGCCGGAAGTCGTTGAGGGCGTCGGTCGGATTGCTCCCGAGATATGAGAGATCGTAAGCGATGAGCCAGCGCCCAGGATGCCAGCGCAGACCAAGCGAAGCTTGGCTACCGGGCCGGCCAACGAGACCTTTGCCGTCGGCGAAGCCCCCGGATCTATCCGTCGCCCGCATCAGCGCGAACGAAGCGGTCATGGAGAGACCCGAGGAGCAGTCCAGCGCCGCCG
>CAYSMT010000276.1:0-4741 GCA_964432135.1 uncultured Acidobacteriota bacterium | reverse complement strand
CAGGACCTGCACGCGCCACCCTCGCAGCGATGGTTCGGCTCACAGGGGTTCTCGCAGTTGCCGCAGTGGCGACGGTCTGTCTGCGTATCGACGCAGGTGCCACCGCACTCCGTGAGCTCGGGCTGACAGGAGAGCACACACGATCCAGACTGACAGATCTCCCCGGCCGGGCAGCGTGCGCCGCAAGCGCCGCAGTGACGACGATCCACCTGCAAGTTGACGCAGACCCCTGCACAGTTGGACAGACCGGCTTGGCAGGAAAGCTGGCAATGCGCAGCGCTGCAAACCTGCCCCGAGGCACAAGAGTGGCCGCAAGCGCCGCAGTGTTCACGGTCGCTTTGCAGATCCCGGCACGACCCACCGCAGTTGCTTGAACCGGCCTGGCAGGACAGACGGCAAGATCCGGCACTGCAGACCCATCCCACCTCACAGAAACGACCGCACGCTCCGCAGTTCGCCTGGTCTGAATCAAGCTCAACGCAGACGCCGCCGCAGCTCGTCAGACCCACCTGGCAAGAGAGCTCGCAGGCCCCATGGCGACATACTCGACCCGACCGGCACTCGTTCCCGCAACGACCACAGTTTGCCAGATCGCGACGGGAATCGACGCAACGACCGTTGCAGTTCATCAACCCGGCCTGGCAGCTCAGAGCGCACACTCCCGCGCTGCAGACCTCGCCTGACGGACAACCATGCCCGCAAGCACCGCAGTTGTTGCCATCACGCTGGAGATCGCTGCAGACACCGTAGCAGTTTTCAAGACCCGCTTGGCAGGAGAGCGTGCAGATGGAATTCAGGCAAATGAACCCGGCCGCGCAGGAATTGCCGCAACCGCTACAGTGCCGCTCATCGCTGGTGAAATCGCGACAGATGCCGTTGCACAATCCCCAGCCCGATGCACAACTTGGCTCGCAGCCCTGGCCCATCGCGAAGCCGATCCCAGCGCAGAAAAGAAGAACCGTACCCAATAACGAACTCCAAACCGAGCCGAAGAACGCGGCGGGCAGGAGGAAACCTCGTCTACTCATCCGCATGGTTGACATCTCCCATCGGCGCAGAGCTGTGAACTCTCGCAAGCATGACCACAGGCACCGCAGTTCTGATCATCGCGATTCAAATCGCGACAGACCCCATCGCAGAGAGTCGTTCCGGAGTGACAGGACAGCCGACACGCCCCTGATATACAGATGAATCCAGTCTCGCAGGACGCTCCGCACCGGCCGCAGTTCGTGCGATCCGAATGAGTATCCACACACACTTCGCCACAACGCGCCAGTCCCGCCTGACAGCTAAGCTGGCACTTACGATTGACGCAGATCTTCCCGGCATCGCACGGACTTTCGCAACGGCCGCAGTGCGCCTCATCGCTGCTGAGGTCACGGCAAACCCCGTTGCAGAGCGTCCATCCAGACGGGCACGACACATGGCACCCACCGGCAGAGCATAAGTGCCCGGAAGCACATTGATGACCGCATGCGCCGCAGTTCGCGCGATCCCTCTGAAGATCGCGACAGACACCCGCACAAAGACGCAACCCTTCCTGACAGGACACCTTGCACTGGCCGCCCACACAGCACTGACCGCTCGGACAGACGATCGAGCAATCCCCGCAGTTCTCGCGGTCTGACTGAGTGTTCGTACAGGCTCCACCGCAGTTGGTCAGACCGTCTTGACAAGACACACGGCAGCTCCGAGAAGAACACACCTTTCCCGCACCGCATCTATGCCCGCAGCGACCGCAGTTCTCGCGATCGCTTGCCAGATCGACGCAGATGTTGCTGCACTTCGTCAGACCTGCCTGGCAGCTCCGGCTGCAACTCCCACCAACGCAAGACTCGCCCGCGCGGCAGGCGGTCCCGCAGTCTCCGCAGTGCGAGCGATCCGTGGCAAGGTCGAAGCAAACGCCGCCACACTCGGCGGTGGTTCCGGGGCATCCGCATACGCCCGGTTCATTGCAACACTGCCAGGGCTGACAGCTTCCGTGGGCCGCAGGGCCGTCAATGGTGCCATCGCAGTCGTTATCGACGCCATCGCAGACCTCAGGAGGAGCGTATACGCAGGGGCTTTTGACTTTGTAGTAGTAGATATGTCCCGATGGGGGTGTATCGTTCCAGCTTCGCGCCGCCGTCTCCCCCAACTTGTGTGCTGCGGTATCGACATTCTGCGCTGTGGGCGCTCGGAAGACCTCGAAATCTGGCTGGCCGCCTATCCAGGTGAGAGCCACTTGAGCGGGGCTCGAGCCCCGATGCACGCTCAACTTGACGCCACTACCCATGATGAAGCCCGGTGCGAAGCAGAGCAGGGTCACGACGAGCCATCCTGCCTGTTTTGATGGTCTCATGTTGCAATACCTCGTTCCGGCTGCCACCGGATATGCCCCTTGCTCCCGAGTCAACCTGAAGCGAACAGCTCGCCTGTCAGACCATGTTTGGACTCGGGCGGCAAGCACCGTAACGGGCCATTAACATCTTTCTATCGACTTTAGTATCGCTGCGCGGGGAGCGATTCCCCCACGGCACCCGTGAGGAATGCGCAAGAAGGCCAAGCGACGCGGGCTACTTGTCGCGACGTTCCCAGTCGAAGGGGATCTCGTTGATCTGGGGATCCATCCGTTCCTCGTCGGGATCAGATGGATCGTGAGTCAAGCTCTTGTGGACGACGACCAGCGCCTCGCCGGGCCCGATACCCTTCAGGCCAAACCAAATTCCCGCCGGCAGGTGAACCCTCAGCGGCGCGTGGACACCAAGGAAGAACTCGCCGAGCTGGCCGTGGGTCGGTGAGCCCTCGCGGTCGCCGTAGACACCGAGACGTACCATCCCTGCGACACAGACCAGGGTGTCCGCGCAGCGGCGGTGCCGGTGCCAACCCTTGATCGCTCCTGGGAAGAGGGTCGTCAAAATGACCTGCCCGGGCTCCTCGAACAGCTCGACCAAGCGACCTCGCTCATCAACCCGAAGCTTGACCTTCTCGACCTTGACTCCTTCGATCATCGCGCCTCCGGCCAAACCCTATCCCTGAACCGGCTCCGAGAGCAACAGACAACGACGACCTGCCTTCGCGAACCTTCCAGCCCCGGGCTCTGAGAATTCACTCGGATGATTCATGACCACGCGAAGCGAAGGGGTGCCGATGCGCGTCAGGTCAGTGCTTTCCGCCGATTTCAACCTGACGGTGACCTTGGCGGTACGTTGAGGGTCGAAATCGGTGGAAATCGTTGAGATGGCCGCAGCTGCGTCCCCGCAACCGGGGGGTTCATGAAGGGTTCGAGTTTAGGCCTCCGCCGAAATATCGTGGTGAGACGACGACCTGTCGGCCTCGCTGGCCAGGTGCAAGATGAGGGCACACAACGCTGCTCGCGGTGGCGATAGGCCCGTAGATGGACCAGACTTTTCCGGACGAGGCACGAGACGGTCACCATCTACGACGAGCCCGGCAGCCCGGGCCGAGGAGCCGAACGATGGATATCGCGTTGTGCGGCCTGCCCCGCTCGGGCAAGTCGACGCTTTGGACGATTCTCACGGGAATCGAGCTCCCCCCCGGCTCGCGCCCGGAGACCCGGCGAGGCGTCGTCAAGGTGCCAGATCCTCGTCTCAATAAGCTCAGCGCGATGTTCCAACCCAAGAAACGTACGCCGGCGACGGTGACCTACGTCGACGTTGCTCCCGTCGAACGCGGGGGCGGTGGGCGAGCAGAAAACCCCGTCCTCGGCGACCTGCGCGCGGCGGACGCCTTGCTGATCGTCCTGCGCTTATGGGACGATCCTTCCGACCCCCACCCCGATGGATCAATCGATGCTGCGCGGGATCTCGACTCACTGGAGACGGAGTTCCTGCTCGCAGACATGGATGTCGCCCAAAAACGCCTTGAGCGTCTCGAGGTGTCGATCAAGAAGACGCATCGCGACGAGGAGAAGAAAGAACGCGAGCTCCTCGCTCGCTGTCTGAGCTGGCTCGAAGAAGAAAAACCGCTACGCGATGCCTCGCTACGTGACGATGAACTCAAGGCCCTGCGAGGCTTCGCCTTTCTGACCCTCAAGCCCCTGCTCGTCGCCGCAAATCTCCCCGAGGATCGTACAGAGGACCTCGGCGCCGGCCCCGCCGCCTTCGGCCTCGAGGGCCTCGCCGAGCGTGCGCATTTCGAATTCGTGGCCTTGTCGGCCCGGATCGAAGAAGAGATCGCCGGCCTGCCGCCAGAGGACGCCCTGGCCTTCCGGGAAGACCTCGGTATCGCGGAACCGGCTCTCGATCGTCTCGTGCAAGCGAGCTACCGACTGCTGGGGCTGATCTCCTTCTTCACGGTCGGAGACGACGAGTGTCGCGCCTGGACGATCCGAAGGGGCACACCGGCGCGACAAGCCGCAGGAGCGATCCACTCCGACCTCGAACGGGGCTTCATTCGCGCCGAAACCGTCGCTTGGGACGATCTACTTAAGGCCGGATCGATGGCTGCTGCCCGCGAGCAAGCGCTGCTGCGCCTCGAAGGCAAGGAGTACGTTGTACGCGACGGCGACGTGATGCACGTGCGTCACTCAAGCTGACGCTCGCCCTGCGAGCGCCGCACGCAGAGCCTCAACCAACTCGAGGTCTTCGCCGGGCAGCAAAGTCCGCGGATCAATGATGATGCGCCGTTCGATGGTCCGAACGATGACAGGCGGATCGCCGGCACGCAGGCGGCGCGCGATGGTCTCCTCGCTAACGCCCTCCGCCGTGAGAGCGACGAGCCAAGTCGGGAGATCTTCCTC
>CAYSMT010000275.1:0-4745 GCA_964432135.1 uncultured Acidobacteriota bacterium | reverse complement strand
GATCGCGGCCTGAAGCCCAGGACAATCGGCGTGCCAGATCAGGAGCTGGACGCGAGAAGCGCGAAAAGCGCACCGTTGAGGGCTCACCTCAGTTGAGTTGAGGCTGAACCATCGTGCTGTGCCGTGCGCATCCGTGCAGAGCGCTGCGCGGTTGAAGGCGGTATGGCTGAGGGGAATCATTGATATGCTTAATGTTAGGGAGAGGGAGAGCGATACGGCACACGGTTTGCTATAGGTCGACGCGAAGCTTCAAGGAGGAAGGTCATTCATGGAAGAAGCCGTCTTGGTCCTCATTCTCGTGGCGTTCTCGCTCGCTGTGCCCCTGGCAGCATTGATTCTGGCGTTGGTCGCACTCGTACGGACACGCCGTTTGCGTCGTTCGCTGGCATCCCTTGCCGAGGCTTTCGCCGCGACACAGCGGGGGCTTGCGAATCTGTCGGCACAGCCGGAAATGCGTGCGGAGACCACAGCGGCGCCCGCCGATGAATCGGCACGTGATGTCGCGGCGACGCCTTCGTACCGAGCGGATCAGACTGCAGACGAGCTGGACCCGGAGCCCTTAAGCCAGCCCATCACTGGGGACAGCCCGGTGCCTTTGAGGGAGGGAGCTTCGTCGGTTCCGAAGGGCGAGCCCGATGCGATGCCTCTTGATATTGTTTTTCCCGCCGATGTGGTGGCGCCCATCGAAAGAAGCTTTCCCGCCGATGCCACAGCCTCCTCGACTTCCTCCAGCTCTCTTCCTTCTTCAAGCGACGCGGCATCCACTCTCGCCGAGGACGCACCCGCAAGAAGCGGGAGCGGGGTAGCAGGGGAAGGAAGTGGTGCGGATCGGCATCAGCTCGAGCGCCAGCTTGGTACGCGCTTGCCGCTGTGGATTGGTGCCTCGGCCATTGCGCTTGCGGGTGTTTTCCTCGTGCACTACTCGATCCAGAACAATCTCGTTACGCCGACGATGCGTGTCGTCAGCGCGATCTGCGCAGCGCTGGTCTGCCTCGGGCTCGGAGAGTGGTTTACGCGTAAGAACGAAGGGATTGCTCACGCGCTCTCCGCCGCAGGGATCGCGGTGCTCTTTGCGGCCTTTGTCTCAGCGACGAGCCTTTACCATCTACTGGCGCCCGTTGTCGGTTTCGGTTTGATCGCGCTGACGACCGTCGCGGCCGTCGCGCTGTCCTTACGCCGAGGCATTATGGTGGCGTTGATCGGGCTTTTGGGCGGCTTCGTCACTCCAGCGCTCGTTGGAAGCGACGCGCTGAGTCTCCCGCTGCTCTTCGCCTTTTTCCTTGCTTTGCAGGTCGGCATCGGTTGGGTCATCCGCCGCAAGGGTTGGTGGCTTCTGGCCGGCCTGGCGAGTGGGGCGAGCCTGCTATGGGCCCTGCTATGGATTATCGGTGGCAACCTGGACGGGAAGGTGGCGACCCTCGGTGTCTTCCTCGTCGCCTCCGCTGGCGTGATGGTCTTCATGGCACGCGGTCAAGGGAAGGACAGGGCGCTTATCACGACGGGTGGAATACCGACCTATCTGGCGCTCATCACAGGTATCGGTTCGACCCTCCTCTTGGCTCTGTTGGTTCAGCACGGGGGCTTTGGTCTCGAGCACTGGGTGTTCCTCGGGCTCATTGCCACCGGCACGCTTGTGCTCGGCTGTTTCGACCCGCGTTACCGCGTCTTGCCTTGGGTTCCTCTCGGTACAAGCCTTGTCCTCCTTGTCTCTTGGCACGAAGCCGGTATCGTGCCCGAAGAGCTCACACGCTTCGTTGTGACACTTCTCTGTTCCGGCGCGCTCTTCGTCTTGTTTGGCCTCCTGGCGCAGCTTCGCGTGCAGCGACCCGGATTGTGGGCCAGTTTCGCGGTCGCGGCTTTGCTCGCGCACTTCCTCGTCGCCTGGGGCTGTCTGCGCATCCAGCTCAATGGTGGCGCCTGGGCTGGCATCGCCCTTCTCCTGGCGCTGATCACGGTCGTGGCCGCGTTGCCGCAGCTGAGAACACGTCGTGGCGAAGCTCAGCATGAGCAGGCGCTCGCCGCGCTGATGGTCGGCGCGAGCGCATTGCTCGCACTCGCTGTACCGCTGCAGCTCGAGCGTGCGTTCATCTCCGTTGCCTGGGCTCTCGAGGCGGCGCTGCTGGCCTGGCTGGCGGGCAAGATTCGCGTGAAGGCGTTAGGGAAGATATCAGCAGCGCTTTCGGTGGCTGTGCTCATCCGCCTGCTCTTCAATCCTATGCTGGCCCACTACCCCCTTGGGGCTCATCCGCTGTTGAATTGGATCAGCTACGGCTATGCCCTTCCTGCTTTTGCACTCGCGGTGGCGGCTTGGTTCTTCGTGCAGCAAAAGCAAGCTCGTTTGGCGTCGCTCAACGAGATCGGTGCCGTGGCGCTTGGATGGGCCTTCTTCAGCCTCAGCGTGCGTCATTACTTTAGCCCACAATCCCTTTTCAAAGATCTTCACGACTACGCGGAGTTCGGGACCTACAGCGTGCTCTGGTTGGGTTATGGGGCGCTGCTATTCCTCTTCGCCAAACGTATCGATCGGCCTTCGCTCCTGCGCCTGGGCCAGGGTGTCTTTTTCCTCGCTCTGGCTTTCACCGTGTTGATGACAGGAGGGCTTGCCAACCCGCTCTGGGCACCACTTCGGGTCGGAAGCTTGCCGCTTCTCAATGCGGTGCTCTTCTCACTCGGTATCCCGGCGCTGTTTGCGCTTCACGGCATGCGTGGGCCAGCTCACGGTCACAAACAGCTCATGCTCTGCTCGGGCTTCGCGGCCCTTTGGTTGTCTTTCCTAACGGTCAGCTTGGAGCTACGGCAGTTCTTCCACCTAAGCCGCCTAGATCGGGGAACGACTAGCTTGACCGAGTTGTACGCCTACTCGGCTGTCTGGGTCGTATTCGGCACAGTACTCCTCATCGTGGGCATTTGGCGGCGGTCGACGCTGCTGCGTTTCGCCTCTTTGGCGGTGATGCTCGTCGCGGTCGGCAAGGTCTTTCTCTTCGACTTCTCCCACCTCGGTGGACTCTACAGGGTGTTCTCATTCTTGGGTCTGGGCGTGAGCTTGCTCGTTCTCGCATTCCTCTACCAGCGTTTTGTTTTCCGGGAGACGGGATCATGATCGTTCGCTGCCTTAGCTTCATGGCGTTGCTCCTGGTTGCCGCGCCTGTCATTGCTGGGGAGGATTCTGCGCTGCTTCGGAGCCGTGAGCTGCACCTGAACTCGTTCGGAAAGACCGTGATCGAGGTCGACGAGAGCCTCCTTATCGAGGGCTTCCCTGGCAGAGTCCTGCGCGTCGTCGATGGAAAGGGGCGCACTCTTGCAGCGCAATTGGCCCGCACGCCACATGGCGCGGTGTCTGTCCGCGTGACAGGAATTCACTCGACGGATCATGGGTGGATGGTGGACTTGGATCTCGGTCCGGGAGCCCAGCGTCATGATCGGCTGGCTGTCGTGATGGAGAAGGTTGCCCGCGTGCCGGGCGTTCGCCTTGAAGCCCTCGAAGGTGGACGTTGGGTCCTGTTGGCACAGGACGACCTCTTTCGCCTCGGTCCCGTGGCCTCCCTCGTGGGGTCTGAGCTCGGCTACCGGGAAAGCCAAGCTCGCCGGCTACGGTTGCACTGGCCTCGCCAAGCGGGTTTTCCGTCGCTGCGTTCGGTGACGGCGCGTTTGTACGGTGCGGGTGCGGGAGGTCGTATCGCACTGCCTTGCCCTTTCATCGAGGAGAAAGGTGTTTTTTCGCCCGCTCGCGCCTACCGATTGCAGCTTGGCGATGCGGTGCGCGGCGCGCGGGGGCTCCGCCTGCGCTTCGCTTCCCCTGTCGAGGCTGGAGCTGTGCTGCGCTTGCTCGGCGGCCCAGAAAGACGAGAGCTCGTCGAAACCGTCCGCATACCCCAGGCCGGCGAGGTCATGATCTCGCTCGCCGCCAGCCGCTCACTGCCGGAGCTGCGCTTGCGAAGCTGGCCGTCACGGGAAGAAGACCCAGCTCCCGTGTTGAAGGCCGTTGCGTTGGTTTACGATCCGCTGTGGTTGGTCGTCCAAGGGCAAGGGGACACGCGGGCGACGCTGAGCTGGGGGGTACGGAGGCTCTCGGTGGTTGATCCGCCTTTCACGCGTGCCATCGCTGCGGGTGTGGGGCCGTCTTGGCCGATCAGTTTCAAGCCCTCGGATCGGCCGCAGGTGTTGCGGGTCGAGATTCCTGCGGAAGTGCGCCGCGCGGCCGTGGGACAGCTCGATCGGCTGCGAATCGTTTCGGATGGCGACGCCCTCTTGCCAACACGGCTCGAGGACGATGTGAGCGGAGGCTATTCGCTTCGTTCGGTACGTTTCCGGCGCCTGGAGGAAGGGCACTGGCTCGAGGGTCTCGATGTCGAGCCACCGGAGGAGGCATGGAGCGGCGGTTGGGCCGAGCTGCTCATCTCGGGGAGTTCCTTCGAGGAGCGCGTCGAAATCAGTGTCGTCGCCCCGACTCGTATCGGGGTTGAGGAGAGTCGCCGTCGCCTCGCGAAGCGGCGATGGTCCTGCCAGCGTGAAGAGGCGCCCTGCCGCCTCTTCTTCGCTCTTCCTCGAGATCCCGAGCTCGGCCGCCTCGAGCTACGCTTTACGGGCGGTAGCTTGCCGGCCCATGCGCGTTGTCAGCTCGCCATCTGGCAGGTTTCGTCGGCGCTCATTTTCATTGCTCCCGCCGGCGGGTCGCCGTTGCGCCTCGCTATCGACACGCCGGATGCGTCTATGGGGCGTGCTCGCTCTCCGGAGCATTTTGGGGC
>CAYSMT010000274.1:0-4746 GCA_964432135.1 uncultured Acidobacteriota bacterium | reverse complement strand
CATCGGGTCGCCGGAGGACGAGATCGAGCCGAGTGATGCGCCACTCGGTCGGTTTTCCCAGCGCCGCGACGAGGGATCCGTGCTATCGCTCCAGGAGTTACGTGCAAGTGTTCCGGG
Organism: uncultured Acidobacteriota bacterium; assembly: GCA_964432135.1. GTDB lineage: Bacteria > Acidobacteriota > Polarisedimenticolia > J045 > J045 > JANTFM01. The sequence continues at coordinate 4,629 of CAYSMT010000274.1, read as the reverse complement.
CCATGGGTCCGCGCCGTCACCGTTGTTACGCGCGTTCTCGAGCCCATAGTGCGCGTCGGCTTGCACGAGGGCCAGGCGTGGACGTGCCTCCTCTTCGGCATGATCGACTCGATCATCAGCATGCCAGATCAATAGACCGCTTCCTGGCAGAAGCTGATCGAAACTGTTTTTTTGTCGGTTCTCGACGAGGAAGTACTCCTCGTGGCTGCAAGCATCGATGCGAGTGAACTCGCGAGCGTGGGCTGTGGATTCGACAGCCGGGAAGCTCGCACCGTTTTCCGTGCTGGGCACGACGCTCGGAATCGTCCAGCCCAGCAGGGCCTTGGAGTAGGCGCTCGGGTGAACGGGTCGTTCTGAAGAGTTCCCGTCGCCGCCCCATAGCCCGCGACCCATCACATCCCAGATGCCGACGCCGCGGGAGGAGCCGTCCCTGTCCCACAGCGGTGGGAGGCCGAGGTGTAGCCCGAAGAGCTGCGCAAAGGGACCGATCGTTACCAGGGCCGAGCCGTTGCATTCGACAGCCGGGATGACGATGTAATCCTCGATGAGAATGTTGCCGCCGCCTGACGCGGCGTCGTTGGTGCTCAAGCTGCTCCCGAAAGTCCTTGAGTAACGGTCGAGGTGGGACCAGAGGTGATTTGAGCCGCATTCGCCGCCCCTCGCGGGCTGCACGACAACGAGTAGGTCGACGACGCCGTCGTCGTCTCCGGAGTTCGGTGTGCCATCGGGGCCGTCATTGTCGTAAAGCGAGAAGTCGATCGTCGCATCGTTGAGCCCGATGACCTCGTGGACGAATCCGGCAGCCGAGGCCGTGGTGCTCAAGCAGAGCCCGACGCAGCCCTCGGCCCCGAGGTAGAAGCTCTCGTTGTGAGCGACGCTCACCCAACTCTGTACGCTGCCGCCGATCGAATAGCGGTTGTAGGAGACCTCGTTGAAGTAGTCGCGCAGCGAGCCCGGGCGCCCGAGGCCGTTGTAGCCGCTCTGGAAAAGCTCGTTCTCGAGGTTGGCTGGAGGCCAGGGGTCGGCGCCGCTGTCGAGAAACTTGCCCGGAAGGACCGGGTAGTCAAAGCTGCCGCTGAGAGTCTTCAGCGAAAGCGCGCCGGCGTTCTTACGCGCTGCGATGTTCGCTGTGACGACACCTGCAAGGGGATGAGCGGGAAGGAAGGCCGTCGTCCGACCGTCGCGGATGGCGTCAAAGGCGACCGTGGGAAGCGCGGTGCTGACATTCCGTGGAGGAAGGAGGGCCCAGCTCGGCGTTGCCACAATAAAGGCAAGCGCGAGGACGAGATATGCGGAGCCACGAGGCCGCTGACAGGTCACTGATGCACCTCCCACGCCACCGCAGAGCGGTGGGAAGGGAAAGTAAATCGTTTATTGACCCCCGTGGCGGAAAGATGGGACGCGAATTGGGGGCGCTCCCATGCATGCGAGGGGTCTAGCTCACGACAGGCATCTCCCGGAGCCAACAAGAGCCTCCTGCATCTGTCGCGATCCTTCCCCTTTCGCAAGCGCGAATACGTCCTGATTAGATTTACGGTCTCAGGATCCCCGCAGCAACAGCTTCTGCTCGTGCGCGTCAGCCGGACCTCAAAAAGAGCAAAAATGAACAATATTGGAACAAGGCTTGGGCCCATCATCTGCACGCTAGATCGCGATTCGGATTGGGCTTCGTGGCTCACCGGGGTCGAGATCAAGCTACGACACGCGAAGAAGCGAGAGGTGCGAGCTTCGTCTGTTGCCGCGATTCAGCGTATTCTCCAGAAGATAAGTGCGTTCGAGGGGATGTATGACGCTTTGGGCGTCACGGGCCACCATTTACGCAGGGTTTCTTAATACGTGCGCTGCGTTTTCGCTGGGACAGCTTGTCCCATGCCTTTTGGCCGGGCCGAGGAGATCCGTTCCGTGAAGCTTCCGAGTCGCGCCATCTCCCCGAGGCCCATCATCTTCTACTTCGACTTTCTCGACCCTTTCGCCTACTTGGCAGCGACCCGCATTCCGCGCGCGTGCCGAGAGGCGGAGGCCTCGCTCACTCTCGAGCCGGTCAACTCACGCGTCATGCCAGCGGTGGGTGCAGTGGCGATGGGTGAGCGCTCGTCCAAGCAGTGGGAGACGGCAGGCCGAGCAGCCGACCACTTTGGCGTGATCCTGAACAGACCTGGTAAATATCCATTTGATGCCACGAGGGTTCTTGAGACCTGCCTGTTCGTCAGGGACCGCTCCGGCCAGGAGGCTATGGCCGCCGTTGCGGACGCGCTCTGGAGCGCGATCTGGGCCGACGGCGCCGACCCGGAGCGGCTACGAACCGCCCTGACCGCAGGCCGTGGTGTTGCCGTTCCGGAACAGGTGTTGCGCCGGAGTCTTGAGGATCCACGTGCTCCGGAGATGCTCGCGCGCGTTACGGCGCGAGCCCTTCGGCGTGGAGTTACGAGGGTTCCGGAGGTTCAAGTCGATCAGCGGCTCTACCTTGGCTTCAATGAGGTCTTGACGGCGGAGCGGGTCATTCGGTGTGAGCAGGTACAACCCGGCCCAGGCTCTACGGCAGACGGCCCAGACGAGGGTGAAGGTGGAGACGTCGCGCTTCCCGATTGGACCTTTTCGGGCTGAGGTAGATCTGGTCCCAGACAAAGCAAAAAAACCCTCGTCCTTTCGCGCGAGCCACAGATCGAGAAATATCATAATACGGATCGAGACACTCGATTTTGTCCGTTCAATTCCGGGTTTATAGAAACTCATTCGCATAGGCCTCCAAGTCTGCGTTTTGCTGCATGTCGCGAAGAGCATCGTCGCTTGCTGCCTCAACGGGATCGCCGTACATAGACGGGCAAATGACAGGGGGATGAGTGTCTGGGTTTCGCCCGAATCGCTGAGGGGTCGTTCGGGCTCGGAGACTGGGCATGCTGATATGGACTCGTCTGCCGGCGGTGTGTCGGTGGGTTCCGCCGATCACGGCGTTCCTGCCGCCGTTGGCGTTCGCATCGCTCGTTGCGACCCTCGGCATCGCGGGGGGTGTCGGAGGCGAGAGGAGTCTTGCGGCGGGAAGCGTGGCGGGGGGCATGCTGCTCTTGGGAAGTGCTCTGTGGCGTGCCGTGCGAACGCATCGCTGCCGATGTCGCGAAGCCAACGAGCACGTCGAGGCTCGTCGGGAGAGTGCGATCCGTCGCTTCTGGCAGGCCAGTGCGGATTTCTCTAAGGGTGCCTGGGCCCGTCGCGAGGTAACGAGTCTGCTCTTTCTCTGCCAAAACCTCGATCTCGAGCAGCCACTCGGAGAAGGCCTCGCGAAGCGCTTGCGTTTTGCCACGGCCAATCTGCGTGGGAGGGTGCTCGAGCGTCTCGCTGATGTCGTGTCCTCTGCTCGCGAAGCGGGGTTAAGTGAGGACTTGTCACAGCAACTCTTTGCGGCTTGGAACCTGCTCGACCAGCGGCTCAGTGAATGCTTGTGCCGGGCGGGTGAGCCTCCGCACCTGGACACGAAAGTATTGGCCTCTGCGCTCGGCCAGATCATCGAACGAACAGAAGAGCTGCGCGAGGAGATACGCCCGCGCATTGCTGCCGACCTTGCTCCTACCTTGCGATGGCTTGTCCAAGCAGAACACGGCACCCGCCTCGAGGCGGGCGGGATTGAGTTTCAGCTCGACGGGAGCGATGGCAGGAGTCGGATCGCCGTGCGCCCTTTCGATCTTGTAGCTTGTCTGACACAGCTCTTGGGGTTGATCTTTCGCCGTGGCCAAATCGAGGGTCCTCTCGCGATTACCGGAGCGGACGAGGGCGAGAGCTACCGCTTGTATCTCGACTGGCGAGTTCGTGATCGCTGGCACGTTGAGCCGGCAACATTGCTCGAGGCTTTACGCCCGCTGACCCAGTACGGGGCGCGGCTGAGTGTGGAGGAGGATCTCGAAGGTGAGCGCATGCGCCTCGAGGCCCGCTTTCCCCGTCTCGGAGAGGGGGCTCTGCCGCGGGAGTTCCCGCAAGCCGGATCCGCCTGAGCTCCCATCAAGCCATGTTGACAGGTAGAATTCGGGGCTGAGGTGTGTTGCGTCGCTTCTACGGCCACAACGAGGGCATCCATGGCAGGGCGCGGGAGGCTAGGATCGCGGGCAGGTGATCGGGAGACGGTCATCTCGAGGGTTGCGGCCGAAGCCGTCGGGCAAGAGTTGCTTCCCGGTCGAACTCTTGTCGTAGATGACGTGGGTGAAAGAATCGAATCTCTGCTGCGCGCGCGTCGTAGGGTTTGGGTGCGTTGGAGGCGTTGGGCTTGGGATGGGGTCGCGGCAACCCCCTGGCCGCCCGAGGGTACGTTCGATCAGATCTTCCTGCGTCTGCCACGGGACTGGTCAACCTTCACCATGCAGCTTCGCTTGCTTGTTGTTCGTCTTGCAGACGCTGGTCGCTTCTTCGTCTACGGCGCAAACGACGAAGGGATCCGCTCCGCCGAGACGAGGCTGAGCGAGTATTTTGGCCAGGTGCGCACTCGCGTAGCAAAACGCCGCGCTCGTCTGCTCGAAGCGCGCGCGCGCAGGGCCGAGCTTGTCGAGCCGTGCCGGTGTGAGAGTTTTCGGCAAGTTATCTGCTTGTCCTTGCCTTTCGGCGAGTTTGCGGCAGAGGAGATAGAGATCGTGAGCTGGCCAGGTG
>CAYSMT010000273.1:0-4753 GCA_964432135.1 uncultured Acidobacteriota bacterium | reverse complement strand
AAAGCGCATCAACCCCCTCGAGGGTCACGGTGTCGACCTCGACCCTGACTCCGCTATCGACAGATACATCGAGCCTGCGCTCTGTCTGTTCCGGACGCTGGACGCGCACGACAGCCGCCGCGTAGCCTTCTTCCTCGAGTCGATTGAGTAGCACGCGTTCAGCCTCTCGAACACCGGAGACACGAAACTGCGTGATCGTCCACAGCTCGACGAGCGCCTCGCGCGCGATCCGCGCAATGCGCGGCGAGGCCTCGATCCGCAAACGCCAGACTGGACCGGCCTGCACCTCGAATTCCAGATCGGCCAGCCCTCCTGCACCGATCGCGATCAAGTGCGGTACGACCCGCGCCTCGAGATAGCCCTCACCGACGAGCCGTCGTCGCAGCTCGTCCGCTGCGGACAGGCGCGCCGCTCGTGTCAAATGCGCGCGCCGTTCGAGGCCTATCGCACGGCGAGAGGGAAGCCGCAATCCCTCGGGCCAGCCCCTCACCTGCCAGACGCGCAACCGCACTGCCCCACTCTTCTCGCTGGACCGCACGGATCTGCTCAGCGCATGGAAGCGATGGCGCCAGCGCAGGTCGCCTCCAATGCCACCGAACTCCTGACGACTCGCGGTCAGCTTGAAGGCGCGCGTGAGCTCCCGCTCGAGACGATAGTAGTCTTTGCCCTCGGAGGAAAGATCGAGGGAGTAGAGCACTGTGGTGCGATCATCGATCCGCTTGCCCACGGTGATACGCGCGCTCGGATCCGCGTCAGAACCCGCCGTCGACGGAGCAATCTGGAAACGGTTGATGCCGAGGATCCGACGTGCGGGCCCCGCGAGAAGCATCTCACCGAGCTTGGTGCCGAAATAGGCCGCTCCAAGCTCTGTCGTCGAAGCCGTCGCGCGATCAACCGTGCGGTAGTCCTCGCTCAGCTCCCCCGTGAGCAGGAGCATCAAGATCCCACTTTCGGGCAACAACGGCGAAGAGCTGAGGTGATAGTCGAGACGCTCGCTCGTCGCGTCCAGATCGAGGCGCACCTCATAGCCCGAGACCTCAGTCACCGCCTTCAAGCGCACGCGAGGCGGTTCGGCCCGCGGATCGTCCAGCAAGACCTGTCCCGAGAGCAGGTCGTAGTCAATGTCCCGAAAGGTGAAGCGTCCTCCTTCGAGGAAACGCAACTGCCCGGCGAAGAGCGGACGTGCCAAGGAACCGAGCACCTGAAACTGCATGCTGCCCTCCAGCAAAGCCATGTCGTTGCGCAGCGCGATGCTCTCGTCGGCATGGATGGCCAGATCAAGCGTTACTCGGTTGAGAAAAGAGGTCGTATCGACGAGCGGATCGAGGGTGCGTGCGCGTTGCGCAAAACCTTGCTCGAAGCTGAAGGGCCGTGAGTCCGTCGCGGAGAGAACTTCCACCTCACCCGCCACCCGAGGCTCGCGGAAAGTTCCGCCGATCTTCAGTGCCGCGTCATAGCGCCCCCACACCCCGTAGGGCGCGTTAAGCGCCACATCACGCGCCTCGAGTTCGAGCTCGAGGCGTCCGGGGTTCCATCCCTCGAGGAGCACGACGCCACCCAGATCAACGACACCGCCTCCCAGAGTGCAACGGGCGGATCCGATGCGAACGCGTTGCTCCTCAAAGACGATCTCGGCATCAATCTGCTCAAAGGAAGTCGCCAGCCCCAAGTGCCTTACGCGCCCGCCGTCAACACGCATTGAACCGTCGATGCGCGGCTCCTTGAACATGCCCGTGAGCCGGAGCTGGCCCTCGATTCCCCCACTGGCCACGAGATCCGTATCGAGAATCTCGATCAATGACAGTGGGCCCTCACCGGAGAGGCGAAGGTCCATCGTTCCGGGCGAGGCGCCCCAACCGTCAAAGCGGCCACGCAGCGACACACGCCCGCCCGGCTCTCCGGCCAAGACGAGCGCTTCGTCCACACCCCATCGAAGCTGCCCCCCGCGCGCGATGGAGACTCCCGCCTCCTTCTCAAGACGCAGAGCGACGTCGGGCCCCAGGAGCTCGAGCTGCGCGATGCGGCCCTCGCCTTCCCAGCTCTCGGGAGCCAGCAGGCGACCCTTGATCCGTGCCTGGCCTGCGGACCAAGCCGAGAGCAACATCTCGAGGGGCCGACCCATCGCGCCTTCGACCAAGCCGACGAGATCGAGCTCGTCCCAGCGAAGATCGGCCGTGAGTTGCGGATCCCTCATGGGGCCTTCGAGCATGAGCTGAGTGGCGAGACCACGCGAGCGCGCATCGATGACAAGCCCACCTCCCCGTTGCGTGTCAAGCACGGCCTGTCCATCGGGCAGCATGACGCCAGCACGTCCAAGATCGCTCCAGGTCATGCTCCCATCAAACGCGGGAGGCGCGTCAAAGCCCTCGAAGACGATTCCTCCCGAAACGCATATCTCTCCGTGCAGTCCACCTCGACCGAGAATGGGCGAGAGGCTCGCGAGCTCCGTGCGAAGGAAGGTCTGCCCCTCGATGCGCGCCTGGCCGCCCTCCTCTTGAGGGAGATCGATCCAACCGTTAAATGAGGCCCGGGTATCCGACAGCTCGAGCTGCGCGCCGTGGATGTTCACGCGCTCGCCCTCCCACTGTCCGCTCAAGAGCAGCCCGCCGCTGCCCCCCATCGAGGACCAGCCCTCGACACGGGCCAGGAAGTCGAGATCAGGACCCTTCGGCCCCCAACTCCCTTGGAGATAGCCACGCAGCTCGCCTTCGACTCCTTCGAGAAACCAAGCCGGTGCGCTCTCGCCCAGGATGTGTCTGACCAGCGAGAGCGGCGTATCCTCCATCGTGACACGCAGAGAGATGTGCTCCGGGTGCAGGGGATTCAGCGCCACAAAAAGCCCGCGCCCATCCGCCCGGGCGAGACGGGCAACAACCTCCCACCTCGGCGCTTTTTCTCGGAGCAGCACGCGTAACTCGGCAAGATCGAAAAGCGTCTGTGAAAACGCCGGTCGCTCAGTACGAGCATAGATGACACCCCGATCTACGCGGCGCCCCTCGCCCGCCAGTTGCACCTGTGCCGAGAGGTTGCCATGGGGATCGGGCTGGACGAACTCCGGCAGCTCCACCCCCCGCCGCGCTAGCTCGCGCCACAAGGTCGTGAGGAGCTTCCTCCCGATGACACCTCCCGGCGAGGTGATCCCGGCGTCGAGCTGCCAGGCGGCCATCGCCGGCTCACCCTCCCAAGCGAAGGATGCATCAAGCTCGGCTCCGCCCCAGCCACCCTTCCAGCGAAAACGATGCAGCCCGGCACGCCCCTGGCCAGCGAGCCGCCCCGATACAGCATGCGAACCTTCGCCGGGAACGAGATCTCCTTCGACCTGCCAATCCCAGGCCGCATCCGCACGTGAGCGATGCAGCTCCCATACGAGCTCCGCATGGCCGCTCGCGAGATCACGGGCCTCGCCAACTCGCGAGAGCAATTCGGCCAGCTCAAGGCGCGCGCGCGCCTTGAGCGTCAGTGCCTCTCCGTTGGTGCTCAGCTCAAGACGCTCGATTGACGATCCTTCGGGGCTCCGCGCGCTCAGCTCGCGGATCTCGAACTCGCCGGGACGTGCTACGAACTCGCCACGCAAGCGGCTCAGCTCAGCCGCTCCCCAGGACAGACCCTCCGGAGCCTCAAAGTCACCATGGAGCTCCCACGCCTGCTCGGAAGCGCCTTTGATGCTGACACGGGAAGTGATCTTGCCCTTCCTCGGGAGACCGAGCTCCCGTGGCAACTGAACGAGATCAATCTCTGCCTGCGCGCCGCCTCGATAGCTCCAGCGACCCCTCTCATAGCGCAGTGCGCCCGACCCACTCATCGATCCGGAGGGACCCTCCAGACGCAGGTCCTCGACCAGCAGCCGCGGCTCCCGCCAGCGCCAACGCGTCCCGAAGCGCTCGAAGTGCTGCTCAGGCCCCTCTCCGACGCGCAGCGTGAGCGGCGAGGAAGAAAGGGCCCCGTGGAACTCGTCACCCGAGCGATCGGCTCGCAGGCTGATGCCGGCGGCGTCCAACGAGAAGGGGAAGGTCTCACCCTCGACCAGCAAGTGACTGTTCCGCACGCGCAACCGGTGAAGACGGGAGAGCAGATCCACACTCTTCGGCGCACTCCGCCCGCCCTGCGCCCGAGGGTCGAGCACGATGGAAGCGCCCTCAATGTCGACAACGACAGGCCGAAAACGTCCGCGAAGCAGCGCACCGCGGGCCAGAACGAGGTGCCCGCGCTCGATCTCGAGTGAGGTGACAGGGCCCTTCTGACCATGGAGAGAGAACCCTTCGAAACCAAGCTCACCCGATAGGGGGTGCAGCTCCAGTGCAGAGATCGCGAGCTGCGCACCCAGCTCGTCCGTCACACGCCTCTCGATCAGACCCTTGACCCACGCCTCGCCGGGAGAAGAGCTGACAAAAAGAAGAGCGGCGGCGAAAAGCACTCCACAAAGACCCGCTGCGGAGAGCGCGAAGTGGAGAGGGCGTTTCATCGCCCGTCAACACTCACGACCACGCCCCCCAGCCGGAGCCCGCCAGGACGCTTCGGAAGTCCACCGCGCGCAGCCTACGCACCCGTGCGCGGAGGCGCATCATAACGCGACCCGTCTCGGGCACAGCCCTCATGGCGCGGGAAACACCTGCAGCAGCAGGGCCCTGAGATAGCGGCTCTCGGGCAGCTCGAGGATCTCCGGGTGATCAGGCCCAGGACCAGGGCGCGCCAAGATGCGCACGCCAACCCCTGCCTCCTCCGCACCGTCGCGCACGACCTGCTCGAAGGCCTC
>CAYSMT010000272.1:0-4758 GCA_964432135.1 uncultured Acidobacteriota bacterium | reverse complement strand
CGCCCCGGCGTCCCGACAACGATGTCGGGAGGGCTCCGGAGCTCCTCCCGCTGGCCGGCCAGTGCCGTCCCACCGTAAAGCACGGCGGTGCGCAGGCCGAGCCTCTCTCCGAGCCCCGCCGCGACCTTGCCCACCTGCTGAGCCAGCTCCCGGGTTGGGCAGACGACAAGAGCCTGCATCTCGCCACTAGGGACGAGAGCCTGGAAGATCGGAACGAGAAAGGCCAGCGTCTTGCCGGTGCCCGTCTGGGCCACACCCACGATATCGCCGCCCTCGAGGGCGAGGGGGATGCATTGCTCCTGCACGGGCGTTGCCGTGACAAACCCCTCCTCGGCGAGCAGGGCCTTGATCTCCGGCTTGAGCTGGAACTGTTCGAAGGTCATGAGCTTCCTATCCCGGAACTCGCTCGCGAGATCCGTCCCGTGCCGGCCGTCGTTGTCGAGGCCGGCGCCGACGCCATCCCGAGCGTGGGCCTCCGAATCCCGCGGAGCGCTGCCGACACGATGCGCGCCGACTTTCGAGGCCGAAGGCCACCTCCGAAATCCTGAATGGAGCGGAGAGAGGGGACCATGCTTCGTGGGCAAGTCCTTCGAATCAATGGCGATCGGCGGCATGATAGCATCCGCGAGGAGCCACGGCATGAGGCGGCGACGCCCCCCGGGCTTCCAGCGGCCCGGGGGCGAAGGCGAACTCCCACGACGCGCACCAGCGAATCAGAACTCACCGCGGGACCTCGCGATCCTCAGACGGCGTTCAAGCACCTGCGCGCTAGGAAAGCCGACCAAGGCGAAGCTGAAGGTCACGCCTTCCGCGTTCTTGGGAAACGAGGCCGGTAGCTGAGGCAGCACGGCGGCCAGCAAAGCCGCCTCGGAAGCTTGATCAAGAGTCGGCATCGTCGAGGGAGTGACGATGGACAGGCCATCCACGCCGCCATCGCGATGGATCGTGAAGTGGATCACCACCTTCCCATCGACGAGAGGAAGCCGATAAAGCGCCTGGTCCCGCCCAAAGCGACTGCGGTTGTTCCAGAGTTCACGCAGCCAAGCCTTGTAAATCGCCCAGTAGACCTTCGACGAGTACTGCTCGTCGTGCATCGTGTCGAAGCGGATGTTGTTGTTCCAGCTCCCACCGTAAAGGTCGACATCGAGCTTCGGTGCACGACGCGGCGGGGGCGGTCTCGATGGCAGAGGTAGCGGCCGCTCGCGAGAGGGCCTGGGCGCCGCCTCGCGCGGCACGCCTTGACCGGGTGCCGGCGCGTCGTCTCGGGTGGGCTCGCTCAGCAGCACGGGCGGGCCGGGGTCGTGCTCGTCCTTCTCGCCGGGCTCCTCGGGAGCATCGCGCGCCTCGATCCGCTCGAGTGCAGAGACCTCCTCCGGGGTCGCCGGTTCGTCCTGCTCCTCGGAAGGCTCAGGAAGCCTTTCCGGAGGGGGTTCCTCCTCATGCTGCTCCTCGCTCACCTGCGACGGTGCGGGCTCGGCGGGTTCCACACTCTCCTCCGAGCCGAAGGGATCGCCCTCTTCGTTCGGCCGCGCGGGAGCGTGGAGAAGTTCCTCGGGACCGGGCGGCCTTGGCTCGTCGTCCTGCGTCTTGCTCGTCGCGTTCCAGCCGAGCCGTGACGACGGCGCGTCCGGCGCCTCGGCGGCTTCGACCACCTCTTCGGGTGGGGGCACCACGGCGGTCGCGGGCGGGGGCTCAGCGGCAGCTTCCGTGAGAGAGAGGGGAAGATAGAGTTCCTCCTCCGCTTCGACGGGCTGCGCGCCACCAACCCACAGCGATATGGCCAACAAGGCGATCAGATGAAAGAGCAAGGAAAACAGTAAAGTCAACGCGAGACGCCGTAGCCGGCGAGTGGGCGATTCCCGCTGATCGAGATAGATCGAGACGCCCCCCCCCATCACGACGCCTCGAGCAGAAGGTCGTGAAAAGCCCGCCGCCAGTCCTGCATCGGCGCCGCGACATAGCGCGGATGCACGCGATTGGTGAGCAACACGGCGATAGGTCCTTCGGGCACCCCGATCCAGAGCGAGGTCCCGGTGAAACCCACATGCCCGAACGAGGCCGCACCAAAGGCCCCTACCGGGGCTTCCGGCGCCTCGCCCGACTGGAAGCCGAAACTACGCACATCGCCCTCTCCGCGGGCGCAGGGCTCGGCGAACAGACGTCGCCAGCGATACGGAAGGAAGTCATCGTCCACCAGCAGCGCTGAGGCGACGCGAAAGACCGCACGCGCCGTCCCAAAAAGACCGGCGTTACCGGCCGCCCCTCCGAGAAAGCACGCATTTCCGTCGTGCACCTCACCGCAGAGGAACGCGGCGGGACCGGGCACGATCTCATGACCCCGCCCCTCCGCCGCAACGGGCTCGGCCGGGCTGAACCAGCTTGTGGCGAGCTCCGCCTCGCGCTGGCGCCCGCACTCCGTCGGGGCAACACCGTCTCGCGCAGTGGATGGCAGAGGAGAAAAGAGCAACTCGCCTGGCGGGATCGCCAGCGGGACCACGACCTCCTCGACGAGGAGCTGGCGCAGCGATCTCCCGGAGCTCCGTTCGAGCGCGATGCCCGCAAGTAGTGGACCGAGACAGGAGTAGAGCGGGCCCACGCCCTCGCGACAGTCACGAGGCAGAGCTGCGATGCAGCGGGGAAGCACGGCCGGATTCGCAGCGAGGCGATAGAGAGGGGCCCAGGCCGGCAACCCCGCGTCATGGGCGAGCAAGCGGCGCAGGCTTGGCACCGCGGCATCGGCAGCACGCATCTCGGGCAGCAGCTCATCGAGGGGCTCATCGAGGGAGACCTGTCCCCGCGCGGCGAGGCGTGCGGCGACGAGGGCAGTGAAGATCCCCTTGGTCAGACTCGCAAGATCGAAAAGGGTGGCCTCGTTCGCGGAACAAGCCCCACCCCAACGCGGTGTATCTGCCGGAGGACCGAAGGCAAAGACAGCGCTGGGGAAATGTCCGGCCTCCACGTGCTGGCTCAGAAAACGCAAGGCGGCATCGTGTCGGCTTCCACTCTGATTCGAGGCCTGCGTCATGTCGAACTCACGGCCTACTTTCCGGCCCCCTGTTGTGTCAGATCTTCCTGCACCGCATCGCGGATTGCCAGCGCAAGCTCGAGAGCCGCCAGGGCGTCTTCGCCGCTGACCGGCGCCTCCTTCCCACCACGCAGCGCTTCAGAAAAAGCCGCCAGCTCACGCCCGAGGGGCTCGCCGGAGGGGATCTCGAGGCTCTCTCGTTGCAGGGCTGGCGTCTTGCCAGCCTCGCGGATGACGCGGGTCACACGCGCCTCGCCGGCGAGCGCGTCGCAACCCACGCAAACACCGGGTCCGAAAGCCCGGATGCGCCGCATGCGTTCGCGGCTGACGCGGCTCGCTGTGATGTTCGCCGCCGCACCGTTTTCGAAACGCAGGCGCACCGAGGCGATGTCGATCTTGTCCGTCAGCACGGCAGCACCGCTTGCGTCGAGGCTGCGGAGCCGCGAACGACCGACGAGCAGACGCGCGAGGTCGAGGTCGTGAATCATCAGGTCGAGGATCACGTCAACATCGAGACCCCGAGGGACGAAAGGCGCCAGGCGATGCATCTCCAAAAAGCGCGGATGAGCACTCGCCTCGATGAGCGCTGACACGACGGGATGGAAGCGCTCCGTGTGCCCAACCATCAGCATCGCTCCCCGCCGGCGAGCCAGCGCTATCATGCGCTCACCGACCGCCATTTCGGCCGCGATGGGCTTTTCGACGAGGGTTGCGACACCCGCCTCGAGCAGCGGCGTGGCGGCCTCCTCGTGAAAGAGGGTCGGCGTCGCCACCGTCGCGAGGTTCACCATCCGCGCGAGACTTTCCGTATCGGGGTAAACGGAGACACCGTGGCGCTCAGCGATCTCTGCGGCTCGATCGGCGTCGGTATCGACCACGCCGACGAGTTCGACGCCTTTCATCTGCGTATAAATCCGCGCGTGATGCTGGCCCAGAGAGCCCACACCAACAACGCCGGCCCGTAGGACACGAGCGGCAGACATCAGGAAGGTCCTCCAAGACGGATCGGGATGACGCCGCGCTTCGCGCCGGCGATGAACTCGAGCACCTGCTCCACCTCGCGCTGTCCGGTGAACTCGGCCTCGACCTCTCGCAGAGCATCCTCGCGACGCAACTCTTGGCGAAAGATCGCCCGTGTGGCTCGTTCGAGGGCGGAGATCGCCTCCTTCGAAAAGCCCTGCCGTTTGAGCCCGACGCGATTGATGCCGTAGCACAACGCCCGGTTGCCCACCGTCAGGCAAAAGGGCAGCGCGTCGCGTGTGATGACGGAGTAGCCCCCGATGAACGCGTAGGAACCGATGCGACAGAACTGATGCACGCCGGTGTAAGCCCCGATGGTCGCGTAGTTCCCGACCTCGACGTGACCAGCCAGGGTTCCCGCATTGGCGAAGAGCACATGATCGCCGATTTTGCAATCGTGGGCGATGTGCGCGAGAACCATGAAGAAGCACTCACTGCCTATCTCGGTCAGCGCACCACCCCCCTCGGTGCCACGGTGGATCGTGCAACCTTCACGGAAAATGTTGCCATCACCGATGACGACTTGCGTCGGCTCATTGGCGTACTTGAGATCCTGAGGCGGGAAGCCAATCGTCGTGTAGGGATAGACTTGGTTTTTCGCGCCCATGGTGACACGACCGTCGATCGAAACCTGCGGCCCAATCCAGCAACCCGGACCGATCTCGACCTCCGGCCCAATGATCGTGAAAGGGCCGATCGTCACATTGTCGGCG
>CAYSMT010000271.1:0-4765 GCA_964432135.1 uncultured Acidobacteriota bacterium | reverse complement strand
GCTACTTTCGGGCGTGGTTTCTATGTTTTTGACGACTACACGCCGCTGCGCTCGGTTGATGAGGAGATGCTTTCTCGCCCAGCGACCCTCTTCCCCGTGCGCAACACCTGGTGGTACATCCCTCGCCAACCGCTTGGTCAATCGGGTAAGGCCACACAAGGGGCGGCCTACTTCACCGCTGAAAACCCTCCTTTCGGTGCCGTGTTCACCTACTACTTAGCAGAGGATCTCACGAGTCGAAAGGAGCAGCGCCAAAAGAAGGAAGAGGCCCTGATCAAGATCGGCAAGGACACCCCGGTGCCTGACTTCGATACGCTAGAGCGCGAGAGGCGGGAGGAAGCGCCACAGATCCTGCTCGTCGTACACGATGCCAATGACCAGCTCGTACGCCGCTTGATTGGCGAGACGACCGCAGGTTTTCATCGCGTTGCCTGGGATCTGCGCTTCCCGAATCTACGAGCAGTTGACTATGCCACACCCTTCGAGACACCCGAGACAGATGTTGGATTTCTCGCATCACCAGGGCACTACAAGGTTACTCTCGCACAGAGGGTCGACGGCGTCGTGACGGAGTTGACGCCAGCAGAGGAGTTCGAGGTCATTCGACTAAGAACAGGGGTACTACACGGCGCGAGCCCGCAAGAGAGCGTGGCCTTCCTTCGTCAAGTCGCGGATACTCAACGCGCGGTCACCGGCGCTGGGCAGGCCCTCAATGCGGCTTTCAAGCGAGTCGACGCGTTGCGCGTGGCTCTCGAGCGTTCGAGCATCGCGCCCGGTGAAACGTTGGATGTCGCCCTACGCACGCTAAAAAGCTCGCTCTACGAGCTGCAGGAGAAACTTGCCGGCAACCACTCTCGCCGAAGCATCGGCGAAGCGATGGCGCCTTCGGTGATGCGTCGGCTGGACGTTGCCATTACCGGAACGCGACGCTCGACCTACGGACCAACCCCAACCCATCGTCGCAGCCTCGACATCGCTCGGCAAGAATTCATCAAGCTGCGCGTCCAACTGCGCGAGCTGATAGACAAACAGCTCCCGACACTCGAGAAACGCTTCGACGCGGCTGGCGTACCTTGGACTCCGGGACGCGCCATCCCGGCGCTGAAAAACTGACCAGCACACGTCTTTGCGCGACGTGAGGCGTAGCAACCTTCTCGCGCGAGAAGAAGCAACATCAAAAACGCTCAGGAGATGACCGCTATCTTCGCTTTGGTCTCAAGAGTGTCACCCTCGCTGACGAAGAGCGAGGACACGACTCCGTCTCGAGGCGCAGCAACCTCGTTTTCCATCTTCATCGCCTCGAGAACGATAATGCCTTGGCCCTCAGTGACTTCATCGCCCTCCTGCACGAGCAGCTTTACGACGCGACCGGGCATCTGACTGATCAGTTCCACGGGCCCCGTCTGGCCAAGATGAGCTCCAGCAGCAGCAGCCAGGGGGTCGACAAGGGTCAGCGTCTGTTTTTCGCCAGCGTGCAAGACAGAGAACTCGTTGCGCTCATCCTCGCTGACAGCGACCTCGTAGGATGCACCATCGACGATGAGAGAATAAAGCTGGGCATCGAGCTTGGCTGTATCAACCTCACGGGCCATGCCATCGATGCTGACCCGGTAGCCTCCATCGCTCGGCTCGACTTCGATATCATGCTCCACGTCGCCGTAAAACGCCTTGAATCTCATGATAGCCTCCCGAGCGCCCGACCTCGACCGAGACGCACCCATCTCGACCCGGCGTCGTTCGCCTCGGCGTCAGGCTGTTGCAGAGCTGATTGGACCTTGGAGCGATAGGCGTGGATGGCGGCGCCTAGGATAGTGATCTCTTTGAGCTCTCTTGTCTTCGTATTCATCAACGCCTCTTCATGCTCCTCGATGAAAGCCGTGTGTAGCTCCCCTTCAATAAAGGAAGGGTGTTCCATCAGTCGGCGCAGGAAGGGGATATTGGTCGTGATTCCCTCGAGACGATACTCTTCGAGACCGCGCAACATGCGACGAATCGCTTCTTCGCGAGATGCACCCTTCGCGATCAACTTGCCGATCATTGGATCGTAGCTGAGCGGAATCGTGTACCCTGGCGCAACGGCCGAATCATCGCGTAAGCCAGGCCCGCTCGGTACGCGTACCGCACCGATTTTGCCGGGG
The DNA here is from genome assembly GCA_964432135.1 of uncultured Acidobacteriota bacterium. GTDB lineage: Bacteria > Acidobacteriota > Polarisedimenticolia > J045 > J045 > JANTFM01. The sequence continues at coordinate 2,627 of CAYSMT010000271.1, read as the reverse complement.
CAAGGCATGAAATTGCGTTCGGGATCTTCTGCTGTGATTCGGCACTCGATTGCGTGACCTACGGGAACAATTTGCTCCTGAGTCCAGCGCAGTTTTTCACCAGCAGCGACACGAATCTGGGCCTTGACGAGATCGCGTCCATAAACCTCCTCGGTGACGGGATGCTCGACCTGCAAGCGCGCGTTGACCTCCATGAAGTAGAAGCTACCACTGGCGTCACGCAGAAACTCAACTGTACCCGCCCCAACATAGTCCGCTGCACGCGCGGCAGCGAGCGCCATCTCGCCGAGCTTTGCGCGCGTCGGCGCGTCGATCACAGGCGAGGGAGCTTCCTCGACGACTTTCTGATGGCGACGCTGAATCGAGCACTCGCGCTCACCGAAGAACAAGCCATTGCCGAAGCCATCAAAGAGAACCTGCACCTCGATGTGCCTAGGCCGCTGGATAAAACGCTCGATGTAGACGATGTCACTCGCAAAGCTCGAACGCGCCTCAGATTGCGCCCGCTCAAGCGATGAAGCCATATCGGCCTCATCGAAGACAACGCGCATGCCCTTACCACCACCGCCTGCGGCGGCCTTGATGATCACAGGAAAGCCGATCCGGCGTGCTTCCACGACGGCCTGCTCCGGGGTGCCGGTGAAAGCCCCCTCGGTGCCGGGCACGACAGGCACACCCGCCGCGATCATGCGTTTGCGTGCCTCGACCTTATCGCCCATCGCCCGCATCGCCGACGCCGGAGGGCCGATGAAGGTAATGTCCGCTGCCGCGCAAGCATCGGCGAAATCGGGATTCTCTGCAAGAAACCCATAACCAGGATGAATCGCCTCTGCACCGCTGTGCCTGGCCACATCGATGAGCTTATCGATGCGAAGGTAAGATCCCGCAGCGGGGGCAGGCCCGATGAGATAGGCCTCATCGGCACGACGAACGTGGGGTGCATCCCTATCAGCCGCCGAGTACACGGCAACGGTTTGCACATCGAGGTCCCAGCACGCGCGAATGATGCGTACGGCGATCTCGCCCCGATTCGCGATGAGGATCTTATTGAACATGCGGGCTCTCCTCAGAGGGGGATATTGCCATGCTTCTTCGGCGGTGTGGTCTCGACCTTGGTCGCAAGGCGTCGCAGTCCAGAGATCAGGCGCGCCCGGGTATCGGCCGGCTCTATGATCCCATCGATATATCCACGCTCTGCCGCGACATAGGGATTCGCGAAGGTCTCACGGTAATCATCGGACTGCGCCTTCTTGTACTTCGCCGGGTCGTCTGCCGCCTTGATTTGCTTGCGGTAGAGGATCTCGACGGCGCCATCAGCACCCATCACAGCGATCTCAGCCGTCGGCCAGGCCAGGTTGAGATCCGTACGCAGATGTTTGCTTGCCATAACGCAGTAGGCGCCACCATAGGCCTTGCGCGTAATCACCGTGAGCTTGGGCACGGTCGCCTCGGCGAAAGCATAGAGCAGCTTGGCGCCGTGGATGATGATGCCTCCATGCTCTTGAGCCACCCCAGGAAGGAAGCCCGGCACATCCTCGAAGGTGATTAAGGGGATATTGAACGCATCGCAGAATCGTACGAAACGAGCACCCTTCTTCGAGGCATCGATATCAAGCACACCTGCGAGCACTGCTGGTTGATTAGCAACGATCCCGACCGATCGACCGTCGAGGCGAGCAAAACCAACAACGATGTTGCCAGCGTAATGCTCATGCACCTCAAGAAAGTCTCCCTCATCGACGATCATCTTGATCGCTTGCTTGATGTCATAGGGCTTGTTGGGATTCTCGGGCACGAGGCCGTTGAGCGCTTCCTCCCGCCGGTCCGGTGGATCATCGGACTTGAGCCGCAGTGGATCCTCGTGGTTGTTCTGAGGTAAGAAGGAGACGAGGCGACGGATCAGCCCCAGGGCGTGCGCATCATCGTTGGCGGCAAAGTGGGACACCCCGCTCGTCGAAGAGTGGGTCAGAGCACCACCGAGATCTTCCTTGCTCACCTCCTCGTGAGTCACAGCCCGAATGACGTCCGGCCCTGTGATGAACATATAGGAAGTGTCCTTGACCATCACGGTGAAATCCGTGATCGCTGGCGAGTAGACGGCACCCCCAGCGCAGGGGCCCATGATCGCGGAGATCTGCGGGATGACACCTGAGACAAGAGTGTTGCGCAAGAAGATATCCGCATATCCGGCAAGGGAAGCGGCCCCTTCTTGAATACGCGCCCCACCCGAGTCGTTGAGCCCGATACAAGGACAGCCCATCTTCAGTGCCATGTCCATGATCTTGCAGATCTTCTGCGCATAGGTCTCGGAGAGCGACCCACCAAAAACCGTGAAGTCTTGCGCGAACACGGCGACGGGCCGACCATCGATGCGGCCGAATCCGGTAACGACACCATCACCGGGAATCCTACTCTTCTCCATGCCAAAGTCAGTGCAGCGATGCTTAACGAGCGCATCCGTCTCCTCGAATGAGCCCGGATCGAGCAGCAGCTCAAGCCGCTCGCGCGCCGTCAGCTTGCCCGCTTCGTGCTGGCGCGCTACGCGCTCCACGCCACCGCCTTCCCGCGCCCGGGCCATTCGTTCATGGAGTTCGTTAATCTTCTCGACCATCTCGTTCCTCCACCGG
>CAYSMT010000270.1:0-4776 GCA_964432135.1 uncultured Acidobacteriota bacterium | reverse complement strand
CCACGGCCCGGATCTCTTGGACGATGTCCCCAGCAGAGCGTGTCCGGTACGACTTACCCCGATACATCGCGCAAAATGTGCAACGATTCCACGAGCATCCGATCGTGAGCTGCAAGATCAGCGACGACGCCTCCGATGGCGGGCGGAACACGGGCTCGAGATAAGCGATGGGCCACACACGCTTCATGCGCGCAGGATAGCGCAGCAGCGGCGAAAGCGCCGCGGGGCTGCTAGCGCGCGCGCAGCAGGGCGAGCCCCAGGATAAAGGTACGACCCGGAGCCTCGGGGTTGTTCTTGCGGGAAGACACGCGGTAACGCCGGTCGAACGTATTGTGCAGGCCAACCCGCAGCCGTACGTGCTGGGTGAGCGGAAAGGCCGCTCCAAGATTGACGACAGCGAAACCCGCGACCGGTTCCTCGCCAGGCCCCGCACGTCGGTCGTGGCTTACCGCAACGAGCTCGCCACGCAAGTAGGCACCACGAGCAAAGCCTTTGCGTAACGAAAGGCTCGCCCCGTCAGAGGGGATCGCCGCGAGCCACGCGCCATCACGCCCCTCACCACGGAGATGGTGTAGGCCGGCGTAGAGCGACCAGCTCCCACGCAGGTTCATCGTGACGCTGGTCTCGACACCGCGAATCGTCGCCTGGGCTCTGTTGACGAAGCGGTAGCGTTCGAGCTGCGAATACTCTCGCACGAGGATGTCTGCGATGCGGTAGTGAAAGACCCCCGCGCCGCATTGAAAGCGCCCCGTCTCCAGGTGCCAGCCGAGATCAAGATGCAGGCCGCGCTCCGCATCAAGCCCGGGCGAGGCCTCTTTGAATCCCCGGCCTGTAATGCCAGCGAGGTAACGATCAGTCATCGACGGCACACGAAATGAACGCGCTAGCTGCAGCGTGAACTTGCCCTGTCGCACTGTCCTGGCTATCAGCGCGCCGCTCGCCGCCCAAGCGAAGGTCGCCTCGCCGTCGCCGGCCTCGATACCACGCGCACGCATCCAAGACGGTTCGATCCGAGCCCCCACGGCCAGGTCGAGCCAGGGCGCTAGCCCGCGCTTACCCAGGGCGAACAGGGCTAGGGAAAGGAGCTGCCCGCTGCGCAGTGAAGAACCTTCATTGTCGCTCAGCAGAAGACGCGCCTCCTCTCCTCGCCGGACGAACGAAGGCGACGAGAAGAGACCCGCACTGTCGCGCTCGAGGACGCGATCCACACGGCGCTCTCCGAGAGGCGCCGGGATTAGCCTCGTGCTCAGCGATGCTTCGATACCGTAACGCAGCCGAATTTCCGTTCCCAGGGTCCAGGCCAGGCCCTCGCGACGGCCGCGCCAGCTTAACCTCGCTCCCGCCTCACGCTGCGTCGTGTCCGTCGAACGGGTTGGCACCGGCACCGGCCGTAGCTGTGTTATCAGGCGCGACCCCATACCCCACCAAGCCACGAATTTACGCTCGACGGATCCCGGACGATCGATCTGCAGCACCGCTCTTAGCTGCTCGTCCCGAGGAACGACGGTCTGCTTGCGGCTCGAGGCGATACGGGGCCGAAACGCATCCTCGAGGCGATCTCCGCGAAACCCGAGGCGGAAGAGTTGACCTCTGGAAAACCAGCTCCGACCAACGAAAAGCGATGACTGAGTGTACTCGCCCCGTATCGCGACACCCGCGGCGCTTTGCTGGTCTTTCGACCGCCGGCGGCCTATCGCAGCGGACCAGCCATCGGTCTGATACGCCGCGGAGGCGGACCAACCTGGAGAGCCGCCTCCGCGCGCTTCGAAGCTCCATTCGGTGCCACGTTCCACACCGATCGGCGCCCAACGACTCTCCACGAGCAGCACGCCACCCATCGCCCCAGAGCCGTAGACCAACGCACCAGGCCCGCGAATGACCTCGACACCGCCCCAGGTCGCCGGATGCATCCCGCCGCCGGAAACACCGGCTCGGCGCTCGCTGCCGACACTGGCGCGATCGAGCAGGAAGAGGGTGCGGGAGTCGCCGAGCCCCCGGAAGACGGGCACCCGATCGGGGTCAGGGCTCGCGGGCTCCGAGCCCGGCAGTTGGGCCAGGGCCTGCTGCAGCGCCGTGGCACCAAGCTGGCGAATTTGTTCTCGGCTGACGCTGAAAGCCTGGGAGGCTGGCAGAGCAAGAAGCTCCGCCGCGACGGGAACCGTCGTGTGCACCTGCTCGGAGAGAGCCGGGTCCACCCGAACGATGATCTCCGCGAAGCTATCCTCGTCCGTGGCTGGAACCCTTTTCGACGGGCTGGAGGCCCGAAGGTCGACGACGAGGCTTGTTCCATCCGGAAGCTCAACGATCAAGACCCGCGGAGGCCGATCACCGGGAAGATCGAAGCGTCCATCTGTGCCCGTGATGACCCCGCCCGCCTCTCCGGCCGGCGTGACCCGGGCCCCGACGACCGAACGCCCCTGAGGATCGAGCAGCCGGCCTGGCCACGCCAAAGCGCTCGGCACCATCATCAGCGCAAGAAACGCGAAGAGAAGCCAGGTTATCACGAGCTGGGCCTCCAATCGCGCCGTGCGCGATCCTTCGACAGGGGTGTCCCCCTCCATGCCGGAGAACTACCCGACCCATCTTGTCGCCTCGACGGCGAATGCGCTATGCGCGCCGCCGATGTGAAAACAGAACTGACGCAGAGTCGTACAATGGCACGACAAAGGAGATGGCAATGCCCAGCGATTCTTTCAGGAACTACCGCTGTCCCAAGTGCGGCCACAACGGGCACGAGGTCGATGAGTTCCGTGCCACCGGTGGGTTTTTGAGTAAGATTTTCGACGTGCAGAGCAAGCGATTCACGACCGTGACCTGCGGGCGCTGCCGCTACACCGAGATATTCAAGGCCAAGAGCTCTTCGATCGGCAACATCTTCGATTTCTTCACCAATTGATCGCGCGCGTTCACAGAGCCTGGGGCACGCCAGAACGCACCCCAGGCAGGATCTCCGCGAACAAAGTGAAACGAATTCATCAGAAGCGCAGGCCTTTCGCGCGACCCTGCTCGCGCAGAATCTCAAGGATACGCAGATCGAAGGGATGGCCCCGACCGTCGGCAGCGAGGCGCCGCATCTCCCGCGCCAAGTCGTCGCGACGCTCGGTGAGCAACTCGTCGATCCGGGTCTGGATCTTCACGCGCTCGCGCCGGACGGCGACCAGGTAATCCTTCCGCTGCGCTGAGCTCAGACCCCGCAGCTCGGCAGGAAGCTGCTCTTCCGCGACCTCTTCGAGGCGAATTCGGCCGGCATCGATTTCATCAATCAGATCACCGCCACCCTGGACCGTCTTGCCCGTCGCCGCGTTGAAGGCAAGACGGTCAGCAGAGGTCGCCATCGGTGCGGCCTCTGCCGCGCGCTGCTTGGCCATCACCGCGCGGCGCTTGTGCGCGCTGCCAAAGGCGATGAGCGTCTGTCCGAGACGCTGATTGAGGCGTGCAAGCTCTTTGTCGACCGGCGTCTCGATGACCTGCATATCACCACCCTGGCCGATAGCCACATAGCGGCCCTCGGCTCGACGGGCGATCTCCTGCCAAATCGGCGTCGTGTCGGAATTGTCGCCACATTGGACGGTGTTGATGATCAAGCCCTGGAGCACGGCGCGCTGGCAGCTCTCGGCATAAGGCACATCGCCGACGTAGTCCACATGCGGCGGGCAATCCCCGACGAGAAAGACGATCTTGAGCACCCGGCCCTGCGGGCTCCAGTCGAGACCCGTGACAGCTTCGTGCAACGCTTGGTTGACGGACTCGGGGCTGTCGCCCCCGCCGGCGGCGCTGAGACCCTGCAAGCGAGCATAGACCGCGTCGATGTCATCATCGAGATCGAACACGCGGGTGACATAGTCGTCGCCGCGGTCGCGATAGGCCACCAGCGCGATGCGTAGCTCGGGCGTCGGGCGTGCGGAGACCATCTGGTTCGCAATGGACCAAATCTTGACCTTCGCACCCTCGAGCAGCCCACCCATCGAGCCCGTCGTATCGAGCACGAAGGCAACCTCGATACGCGCCCTTTCCGGCGCGGGAAGGATGCGGGCGGATACGGCGAGCGGCGCGCAGATCAGCGCGAGAATGCTGGCAACGACGCGCATCAGGGTCCTTCGGCTGAGCTTCATGAGTCTATCCTCCTTGTGAATCATCCTGTTGGTCCATCCTGTGCTTGCACGGCCTTCGCTGATCGGAGCGCAGCACGATGGCTCATTCATCTATCACGACAACCGTGCCGTCGAGAAGGAGTTCGAGGGAGCGACCGACGGAAAGCCAGGCCGCGGCTTCGGGATGCTCGCGTAAGAGCTTGAAGTACGCGGGCGAAGCAAAACGCAGCGTGATTCGCCGCGCGGTGGGATTGTCGGCGATCGAGGCATCGATCCAACGCGACGCGTTGCGGTAGAAGCTGCGCCCGCCGCGATGGGCAACTTTCTGGGCGGCCAGCGCTCGCCTGGTCTTCTCCCGCCGCTGGCTTGGCGCAAAGACCTGGCCGGCCCAGGCGTACTCGTTGGCCTTGCGGCCTGCGTAGACCCCGGGGGCGTCTTTCAGGGCTTTGTGCGCCTGGGAGCCGCCCACCGCAGCAGCACCGCTGCGCGCCTTGTTGGCCTCGCGATACATCCGCTGAGCCTCAGCGCGGAGCTCACGATCGCGCGAGACGAGCTGCAGGGTCTGCGAAGCTGCGGGCACGCGGCGCCGGGCCTCATCTTCAACAATCAGATAGGCCGTGTAAGGCGTCACGATCCCATAGCGCCGCGCGAGGCGGGTGATCTCATCCATGAGCTCGGCGCTCTC
>CAYSMT010000269.1:0-4793 GCA_964432135.1 uncultured Acidobacteriota bacterium | reverse complement strand
GAACCAGTCCTCGATCGCGTCCTGATCAGCCAAGGTGAAGGTGGTCTGAATCGGGTTGGCGATGATGAGCACGCCGGGTGTTTTTGGGAGTTCACCGAGCTCCTTCTCCCAACTGAGCACAGGGCGTCCCCGTCGTGAGAGATACTCGAAAGCGGCGAGCAGGCCGTGCGACCCGGGGCTCTTGATCGTTGCGTATGGGGCCGGTCTGCCGGCCAACAGGCCTAGCAGGACGATCAGCCCGATGAGTGTGGCTGTCACCGCGAAGACGCCGCGCTCTTTCACGAGAGAATCTTTCGGGCGAGGCTTTCGAGCGGTGGAAGGTCTTCCTTCCGCACTGCGTCGCCCCCATAAAACAGCCAGTCGATTGCGCGTGCCAACCGCTCTAGCGCCGCGAGATGGTGGAACTCAGGTGCCTCCCGCCGGACGCTCCGGACGAACTCTCGGTTCGTCAGCCGGGTGTCGAAGCGCCCGATCTTCTGTGCCGAAAGCTCCAATGTCACGATCAGCCACAGCGTTCTCAGCGCCGCACGCAGATTCCCTCGTGCGCGCTCGGCCTCGAAACGGGCGCGAAGGTCTTTCTCGGCTGGCGGCTCACCCAGAGCTGTCGTTTGGACTGCGTCGTCGGATCGGGTCCCACCGAGGCGTGGGGCCAGAAAAGCCAGCAGCAGGTAGAGCAGGACAATGCTGACAGCGATGACGAGCAGCCAGAGAATGAGGCTGGTGGTGCCGATCGTCCAGCCAAGATTCTCGAACACGCCGCCGATTAGGCCGAACGCACGGCGCACGAGCTCGCTGAAGTAGGCGCTCACGGAGGCGTTGCTTGTCGTAGAGATACGCTCCTCTGCGTAGATGCTCGCGAGCAACTCGTGGTCGGCAGCGGGCATTGCTGCGGCGAAAACTCCCGCAGCTAGCGCCGTGGCCAGGACAAGTCCCGCTCCCTGCCAGCGCCAGCTCATGTGTCGCGTTGCGCCTGCTCGATCCGCGTTTCGAGCGAGGACTCGAGATGCTTCCCCTCGCGGAGATTGCGGGTGTTGAGGAAGATCAGTGTCATGCCGAGGGCAGCATAGAGCCGGGGGAACGACTGGACGAGACCATTGAAGAGTGTAGCGATCAGGTTGGTGATGTTGAGGCTCCAGGACATGCCAGAAACGATTTCGCCCTCGAGAGCCTTGCGGAAAGTGAAGTAGCCGCCTGCTGCGCTGACGGGAAGAGTGATCAGTGCCGTGGCGGCGTAACTGACCAGCATCGCGATGAGCCCGAGCAGGGCGATGCGGATGATCGGTCGGGTGGCCAGCTCCGGTCCGGGGTTGAAGTGCGCCAATCTCATGGCGCGGCCGATGGCGTTAATGCCTCTGGGTGGTTCGTAGACGAGCAACGGCGCAAGCAAGGAAATGTAGATCGAGATGATGACTCCCGGCAGACAGCAAAGACAACAGCCAACGAGTACGAGCATCAAGGCGACCAGCAATGTCAGATAGGCTGCAGAGGGCGCGATCGCTCGGCGATAGGCTTCGGCGACGCCGATAGGATTCTCTTCAAGTACGCCGCGAATGGCATGCACAGTGGCCAGCATGGCCAGAGTCGTCAAGAGGATGGAGAGAGCTAGCATGGCGAACTGCATGATCTGTACGACGAGCAAGTACTCCTGGTTCGTCAAGGCGTTCCTGCGGATCAGCATCAGCTGGGGGATCATTGTGGGAATCGTGGCTGCGAGCGAACCGATCATCGCCACCGGAAGGAGCTGCCGGAAGTGACGTCTGATCAACTGCAGCGGCAGGTCGAGGACCTCGGCGATGCGTAACGGACGGTTGACGGCGATCATGGCTTCTCCGCGGCTTTCGGGGAAGGAACACTGGAGGGCGGAGCGAGGGCGTAGGCGAGGAAAGTCACCAGGAGCAGGACGCCGAGCAACACTTTGACCCAGAGCTCGATCTCCTTGATCGGCGAGATATATCCCTCGACCAGGCCGAGGACCACGAACCAGGGGATGGTCCCAGCGACGAGGCGCCAGGAACGTCGCGCTGCGCGTGGTAGGGCAACACCGGGAGCTTCGCGCCGGCGGGTGAGCTGGCCTCGTGCGAGCTCGAAGCCCGCAGCGCCAGCGACGACGATCAACGATAGTTCAAGCGGGCCGTGCGCCGCGACGAAGCGCAGCAACGCATCAAGTAGGTGGTAGTGCCAGGTCAAGTAGAGCACGCTTCCGAACATCAGGCCGTTGTTCATCACCATCAGTGCTGTGATTAGTCCGAAGCTTGCGCCGCCGAGCCAGGTGACAAGGGCGACGGAGATGTTGTTGGTCAAGATGCGGCCAGAGAGCAGCGCTGGAGGTAAAACCTGGGTCACGGAGTCCGTCCAGATCTCACCCTGGCGCAGGCCCTTGATCATATCCGGTCCGAGATAGAGGGCGGCGAAGCCTGTATTGACCATTGTGATCGCGTAGCCGAGCAGGCTCGCTCCGATGAAGAGCCCGAGCGAGGCTCCGAGTGCGGGAAGGCGGGCGCGAAAGTCGCGGCGATAGCCGCCCAAGTAGAAGGCCCAGATTTTCGGGAGGACCGCTTCGCGTTTCCTGCCCAAAATGCGGTGGCCCGCGAAGGTGAGCGCTCGCAGGTGGTGGACGATCTCGGTGTCGGGAAAGTATGTCTGCGCGTAGGCGAAGTCTGCGCAGGCTTTGCGATGATAAGCCGCGAAGCGCTCAAGCTGCTCGTGATCCAGACTCGCCAGCGACCTCCGGTCGATCTGGCGCAGCAGTCCCGCCAAGGCGTCCCAGTCCCTCTCTGAGCGGGCTCGAAAGGCGCCGTAGTCCATCAGCGAAGCCACTTGAGGTTGTGGTCACGTGTGGGAGAGTAGGCACCGAAGAGGCGGAAGATGGTATCCGTGGAGCTCTCCATGGGAGGGATTTCCCCGACGAAGTCCGGCTGCGTGGCCTTCAACCACTGCAGGATCTTATCCGCCAGGGGTTCCTGCCTCTCCGTGTCGAGGCTTTTAAAGCCATCGAAGAAGGACTCGAGCAACGCAACGTCCGCGGGCGAAAAGCGCGACGGCCAGTTGCGCATCGTGGGAGCTTCGACCTGCGTGACGTCTCGGACGACGACCGTGCCGCCGAGGAGATCGCCAACCCGTCGCGACTGATGCTGTACGACCATGACGAGCAGACCGATGCCGTAGACTCCGGGAAGAAAGTCGACGAAGCGTCCCAGGTTACGCAGCATGATGGCGACGGGTTCGGCAGAAGATCCGTCCAGCGCAACGACCCGCAGTCCCAGCAGTCGTTTGCCGGGGCTCTGGCCCTCCATCGCGATCTCGAAGGTGGTCCACAGGCCCCAGTAGAGTACGAAGGTGATGATGACAAAGCTGGCCCAGATATAGGTGCACAGTGCAGGCGGGAGGGCGGCGCTCATGATCGTTGCCCCGGCTGCCAAGGCCAGGGTGATGAAAACGTAGATGAGCAGGTCGACCAGATGCGCCAAACCCCGGCTCCCGACGGTGGCGAGAGGCAGGTCGAAGACGACATCTAATGCACCCTGAAAACGACCGACGTCGATCGGGGAGTCGTGGGTCATGCGGGGGATTATGCCTTAGCTAAGCCGGAAGATTCAGCCCTCCGGGCAGGAGAAGCGCTAATTTCCTTTCCCGTTGAATAAAACTCCCGCGGAAAAACGCGTTGCACCGGCTCAGCCGGTCCTTATAATGGCGCGGTCATCGGGTAGCGATGCCCGGAGCGACGTGGGCCGTTAGCTCAACTGGTAGAGCAGCAGACTCTTAATCTGCGGGTTCGGGGTTCGAGTCCCTGACGGCTCACCATGTCGCGTTGCCCCCGCAGCGGTGCGTTTCCCTGGTCGGACCCAGCTTGGCGGCGCGGTGAGCGGTCGTCGGTGTAGAATGCGCCGTCATGTTCGGATCGCCCTTGGTCCGGCCCAAGCGAAAGTGGCGGAACTGGTAGACGCGCGAGATTTAGGATCTCGTGGTTTCGGCCGTGGGGGTTCGAGTCCCCCCTTTCGCACCAAAGCGCTGACGACGCGTGTTTCGCGGCAGCGAGAGGTCCGTCGAGCGACCGGTTCGCCCGGGCGGGCGGCCCCGCCGGAAGTGAGTCACACTGTTGCACGAACGAGCGAGGACGAGATGAAAACAGAAGTCACGAGCCTGAATCCGACCCGCAAGCGCCTATCTGTGGAAATCCCGGCCGAGGGCGTCCGCGAGATCTTCGATGAGACGCTCAAGAAGGCTCGCAAGAGCTTGAACGTGCCTGGTTTTCGCAAGGGCAAGGCTCCGATCGAGCTCGTTCGGGCACGGGTTGGTGACGACCTAGGGGCCCAGGTCTCCGAGACCCTGCTCGAGCGCTACGTCGGCGTGGCTCTCAAGGAAGAGAAGCTCGCGGCACTACCGGATGGCGTCTTCATGGATCTTGAAGACGACCAGGAGGAGATCGATCCGGCTGTGGAGGGCGAGTCCTATCGCTTCAGCGTACTCGTCGATGTACGACCCGAGATCGACCCGCAAAACTACAGTGGTCTGAAGATCGCGCGGCCGAAGGCTGAGCTCGGCGACGATGACGTGCAGCGAGAGATGGACGCGCTACGCGAGTCCTTTGGTCGCACCCAGGAGGTCGACGATCGGGCGAGCCAGACCGGCGACTTTGTCGAGGTCGAGATCGAGGGTCAGGAGGTCGCCGGAGGGGAGCTCAAGCTCGCGAAGAAGGTGCAGCGCATTCATCTCGGTGCCGAGGGCAATCTGCCCGAGTTTGATCAGCAGCTCGGTGGCCGCCGGCCGGGCGATGTCTTCGATTTCGAGCTGCT
>CAYSMT010000268.1:0-4812 GCA_964432135.1 uncultured Acidobacteriota bacterium | reverse complement strand
GAGCTGACGATGGAGAGGAACTTGGCGCGTTCAAGCAAGGGATTGCGCTCGTCTTCGGCCTCGTGCAGCACGCGAAAGTTGAAGCTTAGCCAGGTCAGTTCGCGGTTGAGGTAGTAGTCTGGAGAGGAAAGATCCCGAGCCTTGCCACGGCGGTACTTTGAGACATTGGACATTTTCGGCGGGGTGGGAGTTCTTGCTGTAGGGCGCGTTTTAGGAGGGGCTTGTCGTGGAGGGACCTCCTCGGTCACCTTGCGCGGGCGTTTTGGGTTGTCGGTTTTTTCTGAAGTCTGCGTCACCGACGGCGTCTTCTCGCGGGGGACAGTGGTGGCGTCGCGGCGTTGTTTTTCAAGCTCTTCACTCATTTCGGCTGTCCTTGCTCAAGGCATTGTCGAGGCTTTCGCAGAGGATGCGGAGGATCTTGACTCGTGCGTAGCGTTTGTCGTTACCTTCGATAAGATGCCAGCGGGCGGTGAGCGTACTCGTGCGTTCGACCATGTCATGTACCGCTGTTTCGTACTCTTCCCACTTCTCGCGATTGCGCCAGTCCTCAGGGGTGAGTTTCCAGCGCTTGTAAGGCGTCTCCTCGCGAGCCTTGAAGCGGGCGAGTTGTTCTTGGCGGTCGATCTGCACCCAGTATTTGACGAGCACGGTGCCGTGCTCGACGAGCTGCTGCTCGAAATGGTTGATCTCGGCGTACGCGCGCCGCCACTCTTGCTCGGCGGCAAAGCCTTCGACCCGCTCTACGAGCACGCGTCCATACCAGCTTCGGTCGAAGATCGTGACGCGACCGGCGCGGGAGAGATGACGCCAGAAGCGCCATAGGTAATGTTGCGCGCGTTCTTCGTCTGTCGGAGCAGCGATGGGGATGACCTGGACCGAGCGTGCGTCGAGAGCATCGTTGATGCGCCGGATCGCACCACCCTTGCCAGCGGCGTCCTGACCCTCGAACACAACGACCGTCGAGACGCCTTTATCACGAGCACGCCGATGAAGCAGATTAAGGCGGCCCTGGTAGGTGGCGAGGGCTTCCTGGTAGGCATCCTTGTCGAGCTGTACGGATAGGTCGAGGCGACTGAGAACCGTCAGTTCGCTTCGGGGACGTGGAGAAATGGCCGGTGTGATGGTTTCCTCATCCGCGTCTGCTGCGTGCTGAGGCACGGCAAGAAAGGCTCGGTTACGTCGCTCGCGCTCGAGACCTCGGCGGATGGCTGCCAACAGCTTTTCGCCCACGCTGAGGCTGCGGTAGTTGTGGTCGGAACCTTCGATGATGTGCCAGGGTGCGTTGCCGGTACTTGTTCGCATAATGATCCGCTCGGCGGCGCGCACGAAGCTTTTGTATCGCCGGAAATGCTTCCAATCTTTCCTGGTCACGCGCCACTTGAGAAGCGGATCTTTCTCAAGGGATTTTAGACGCCTTCCTTGGGCTTTCTTCCCGAGATGCATCCAGAATTTGATGATCATCGCGCCGTCGTCTGTGAGGGTCTTCTCGAAGGCGAGAATCTCCTCAAGGCGCTCATCGAAGGCGGCGTCGTCCAACTCGCCATAGACCCGCCGGATCAACGGCTTCGAGTACCAGGCGCTCAGCATCAGTCCGATGTGTCCCTTGGGAGGTAGATCACGCCAGAAGCGCCAATAGTCAGGGCGCTCCCGCTCCTCCTGGGAGGGTTCGCCAAAGGCGCGGGTCACCATCCAGCGTGGGTCGAGCCAGCCGTTGAGCATGTTGACCGTCTCGCCCTTTCCCGCACCATCGACGCCTGCAAACAGCACGATGACGGGAAAAGAAGCCTCGCGTAGGGCACCCTGGACCTCGAGCAGCGACTCGCGAAGCGCGGGCACCCTTGCTTTGTATTCGCCTTTTGGGATTGCGCGTCCCAGTTCGGCTGTCTCGAACATCGGATTCTCCGCCTTTTTTTCGCCCGGCACGCTCCAAGTCACGGAGAACACTCAGAGTATCGTACCTCGCGACAGAAAAGGCTCTTGTTGTATTGCTGAAGCTGGCTAGCTTTTCAGCTATGCTAGCGCGCCCGTCCGGGCGGGAGATCCTATCCACCCCACAACCAGTGAGAGCGCAAGCGATGAGCGAATTTGTCCCACCTACACGCAATCTTTTCCTCGGCAAGGTCGACGAGGAGCTCAGCTACCCCTACCCGCAGCAGGCACCCGACGACAAAGAGATCGCGGACATGACTGTCGAGGCCTTCCGAGAGTGGGCTGCCGACAATCTCGATGCCGAGCAGATTGACAAGGCGCACGAGATTCCTGAGACGATGCGCCGGCAGCTCGGCGAGCTCGGCATGCTCGGTGTGACCGTTCCCGAGGAGTACGGCGGTGGGGGTTTCGGCGCGACCTCCTATTGTCGTCTCGTCGAAGAGATGACGCGTTCGGACGGTTCCCTCGCCGTGTTTCTTGGTGCGCACCTCTCGATCGGTGCCAAGCCGCTCCTGCTTTTTGGCAACGACGAACAGAAGGCGCGTTACCTGCCGAAGGTGGCCACGGGCGAGACCTTGTGTGCCTTCGCCTTGACCGAGCCGGGCTCCGGATCAGATGCCCAGTCGATGCGCACGGTGGCGATCTGGGATGAAGCTGAGGGGGTGTACAAGCTCAACGGCAACAAGATCTGGATCACCAATGGCGCGTATGCAGGTTTGTTCAGTGTTTTCGCCAAGGCGAGAGGCGGCCCGAAGGAGGGCCCCGTGGCGCTACTCGTTGAGCGGGGTCAGGAGGGCTTCACCAACGGCCCGCCGGAGAACAAGCTCGGTATTCGCGGAACGGCGACGACCGAGCTGGCCTTCCAAGACGTGAGGGTCAAGCCGGAGAATATCCTCGGAGAGATCGGCGACGGTTTCAATATGGCCCTGGACACTCTCGATACAGGCCGACTCTCGCTCGGGGCGGGTTGCACCGGAGGTTCGAAGGGCTTGTTGCAGCTTGCCGTTGAGCACGCTCGCGAGCGCAAGCAGTTTCGCAAGGCGATCATCGACTTCGGCATGGTGCGCGAGAAGCTTGGGCGGATGGCCTCGCATATCTACGCTTCGGAGTCGATGACCTATATGACCTCGATGCTGATGGACTGCCACGGTGCTTCGATGCCGGTTGAGGCAGGTTATTGCAAGGTTCTCGGGAGTGAGACGCTTTGGAACACCGTCAACGATGCGATTCAGATCGCGGGCGGTATCGGTTACATGGAGGAGTATCCCTATCAACGTCATCTGCGCGACAGCCGTATCAACCTGATCTTCGAGGGTACGAATGAAATCCTTCGTTTGGCGGGGACTCTCGAGGCGCTCAAGGTCCCGGCCCGTCGTGTGAACGAGATGATCAAGCTCGAAAAGGCGCAGCTCGGCGCGGAAGGCGTCAAGGAAGCCTTAGGTAGCGAGGGGGGTCTGAACAAGGCACAGATGCCCTCTTTCATTCCTGAACAGCTCTCCCGTGAGGGCCGGGTTTTTGCCGAGGCTGTCAAGGCTTTCGAGCTGAAGACCGTGGAAGTGCTGCGCAAGTACAAACGGCGCATTCTGGCCCAGCAGTACACCCTGCGGCGGTTGGCGGATGCGGCTATCCAGTCCTACGCGATGATGGTGGGGCTTTCGCGGGCTTCTTCGAAGATAGCCGAGCTTGGGGCGGAGCGCGCGGCGTCGGATATTCTCTTGGTTCGTCGCTTTGTAGAAGAGTCGGCAAGGCGAGTTCATCACGAGCTGGCGACGATTGACACGTTGCGCGATGAGTTTGACGACCGCATCTCCGAGATGCTCAAGGAAGAAGGACGTTACCCCGTTCGTTTATTTTGATAACTTACCATTTGATTATACCGGGGCGCCTCATGGGGCGCCCCGCTTCATTTGCACGCCTACCGGGGATCGAGTAGCGTCGTGTATAGATAGATGAAGGAATCTGTGGCCGTCCCGGGCGGGGGGGCGGGCGAAGCGAGGGAAAACGAGATGGATCTGCTCAATGGAAAGAAGGGCCTCGTCTTTGGTGTTGCCAATGAACGTTCTTATGCGTGGCACATCTCCAAGGCTTTGATCGACCATGGGGCGCACTGCTCCTTTGGCGTGCTTCCCGGAGAGAAGATGCGTGCGCGTGCTCGGCTCGCGATCGAGGCCTTAGCACTCAAGGAAGAGTGGATGATGCCCTGCGACTGCTCAAAGGACGAGGATCTTTATCGGGTGTTTGATGCCTACGAGAGAGATCATGGCCAGCTCGATTTCCTCGTGCATTCGATCGCCTATGCCGATAAGTCTTGGCTGCGGCCTGGGGTCTTTGCGGGAACTCCTCGGGAGGTCTTCATGCAGGCGATGGACATATCGGTCTACTCGCTTGTGACGATGGCCGAGCGAGCGCGGCCGTTGATGAAGGCGGCCGGCGGAGGGTCGATCCTGTCGATGAGCTATCTCGGGGCCGAGCGGGCCATTCCGGGATACAACGTTATGGGTGTCGCCAAGGCGGCCCTCGAAGCCTCAACGCGTTATCTCGCCCTGGATCTCGGGGAAGACAATATCCGCGTCAATGCGATCTCTGGCGGCCCGCTGCGTACCCTCGCCGCGTCAGCGATCAAGGGTTTCAAGACCCTGCTCAACCACGACGCACGTCGCAGCCCACTTGGTCGTAACGTCTCTGGCGGAGATGTCGGAGGGACGGCCGTCTATCTTGTCTCGGATCTCGCCAACGGCGTGACCGGAGAGACGATCTATGTCGATTGCGGTTCGGGCATGGTGGGCCTCTAAGCACGAAGATGCCGCCGACAATCGTGAGAGTCAGTGGGTGAGAGACTGTGAACTGTCGTTCGTTGCGAGGAAGGCTCCAGCTCACGTGCCT
>CAYSMT010000267.1:0-4857 GCA_964432135.1 uncultured Acidobacteriota bacterium | reverse complement strand
GGACGCCTCGCCGTCGGCTACGACGCCGATCTGACTCTCGTTGACCTCGGCTTGCAGCGTACGATCACCAACGACTGGATCGCGAGCCGCGCCGGCTGGACCCCCTTTGACGGCCGCGAAGTCACCGGCTGGCCCCGAGCGACGATCGTGCGAGGAAGCATCGTCATGCGCGAGGACGAGCTGCTCGGCGAACCCTGTGGCGCACCACTGCGTTTCATTCAACCCTCTGACGAGGTCTGCCTCACACGGCGAGGACCCGACAGCGTGGAGTGATCGATGCCCACCCATCTCCGCCTCACCCTCCTGGTCGCCGGCCTGATCGTACCGACCGCCCTTGCCGCGCCCCCCACCACCATCGGCCCAGCGAGACCCGCAGAAAAACGTGCGGCATGGCAGACCCACCTCAATCTCGTCGAAAACACGGTTTTCCGGGGCCTGGCATGGCGCAGCGTCGGCCCTGTCGTCCAGGGAGGGCGCCTCGTTGACATCGAGGTCGTGCCGGGCCAGCCCTACACCTTCTATGTCGCCTTCGCCTCGGGTGGACTGTGGCGCACAAAAAACAATGGCGTGAGCTTCGAGCCTATCTTCGACGAGCAGCCGACCTTGATCATGGGTGATATCGCTATCGATCCGACTCACCCGGAAACGATCTGGGTCGGCACGGGCGAGAACAACTCCTCACGCTCTTCTTACGGGGGCCAGGGTGTCTTTCGCTCCGACGACGCGGGCGAGAGCTGGACCCAGCTCGGCCTCGAAGACAGCGATCGCATCGGACGTATCGTCATCGATCCACGCAACACGCAGCGGGTCTATATCGCCGTACTCGGCCGGCTCTACACGCCGGGTGGCCAACGCGGCATCTACCGCACCATCGACGGAGGTCGTAGCTTCCAGCGCATTCTCGCGGGCGATGCCACAACGGGCTTCGTCGATCTCGTGATGGACCCGACGAACCCCGACCTGCTCTACGCCGCGGCCTGGCAACGAGAGCGCAGACCCTGGGATTTCCGCGAGGCCGGTAAAGGTAGCGGGATCTACCGCAGCCGCGATGGCGGAGAGCACTGGGAGCGCCTCGGTGGCGGCCTGCCCACCGGCGAGGCGCTCGGACGCATCGGGCTGTCGATCTGCCGCTCTCAGCCGCGCACGATCTATGCCCTACTCGACAACCAGAGCCTTCTTCCCGAGGAACAGTGGGATCTCGGCGATGGCGCCGTGACAGCCAAGCGACTGAAAACGATGAGCAAAGAGGAATTTCTCGAGCAAGACCCCGAGGAGATCGAGGCCTTCCTTCGCTCGAGCGACTTTCCTCCAGAGCTCGACGCTGCGACCTTGCTCGATAAGATTCGCAACGACGAGCTGACCGTCGCGCAGCTCGTCGATACTCTCAACGACGCCGACGCCCAGCTCTTCTCGACCGACATCCGCGGCCCGGAGCTGTGGCGAAGTGACGACGGCGGAGAGAGCTGGCGGCGCACCCATGATGAGCCGTTGCGAGAGCTCACCTACACCTACGGCTACTACTTCGGCCAGGTCCGCGTCGCTCCCGACGACCCCGAGCGGGTCTATCTGCTTGGAGTCCCGCTCTTGCAATCGACCGACGGCGGTGAAAACTTCCGCAATATCGACCCGCCGGAGATCCACGGAGATCACCAAGCGCTCTGGATCGATCCCGAACACCCGAAGCGCGTGCTCCTTGGCAACGACGGTGGGTTAGCGATGAGCTACGATGGAGGCGAGAGCTGGCTCAAGCTCAACCCCATCCCTGTCGGGCAGTTCTACACCGTCGCCGTTGATGACGCGAAGCCCTACCGGATCTACGGGGGACTGCAGGACAACGGCGTGCGCAGGGGATCGAGTCTCTCGCGTCCCGGCGAGGGCGCCCCATGGCAAATGATTGGAGGTGGTGACGGTGCCTACATTGCGATCGATCCGCGCGATGGCACGGTCTACACCGGATACCAGTTCGGCAACTACACCCGCTATGATCCCGATGGCTCAACCCACGAGCTGCGCCCCCGCGCGGCGCTTGGCGAAGCGCCGCTGCGTTACAATTGGCAAACTCCAGTCAAGCTCTCTTCCCACAATCCCGACATTGTCTACTTTGGGGCGAATCGCCTCTTCCGCTCGATGGATCGCGGCGAGAGTTGGAGCGCGATCAGCGAGGACCTGAGCCGCACGGATCAGCGCGGTGATGTGCCCTTCGGCACGATCACTTCCTTCGACGAGTCCGAGCTACGCTTCGGCCTGATCTGGGCCGGCACCGACGACGGCCAACTCTGGCTCACCCGCGACGGAGGCGTCAGCTGGAGCGCGGTTAACGAGACGCTCCCCGTCGGCCGCTGGGTCAGTCGCGTTGTCGCCTCCGCCCACGACGCCCAGCGCGCCTACCTGAGCCTCAACGGCTACCGCAACGACGACACCACGGCCTATCTCTTCCGCAGCGATGATCTCGGCACCCGCTGGAAGCCTATCTCGAAGGGCCTGCCCGCCGAGGCGATAAACGTCGTTCGCGAAGACCCGATCAACCCGCAAGTCCTTTACGTTGGCACTGACCGCGGGGTCTACGTCTCCCTCGACCGAGGCGAGAGCTGGCTCGGCCTGGGCGCCGGCCTTCCGCCAGTGCCGGTGCACGACCTCGTCGTCCATCCCACCGAACGCGAGCTGGTCGCGGCGACCCACGGGCGCAGCGTGTGGGTTCTCGATGTCTTGCCGGTGCAAGAACTCGACGACGCGGTACGCGCGCATGAGCTGTACATTTTCCCCACGGATTCCATCGCCTTCGATCGTGCCTGGCGTGCGCGCCGCTCCCCTTGGTGGTTCCGGCAGGAGGACGCCCCCTTGCGCCGCCTGCCGATCTGGTCAAAGAGCGCGGGCCCGGCGCGTATCAGCGTGCGTGATGCCGACGATCACATTCTGCGCGAGGAGACCATCGAGCTTCTCGCCGGTGTGACGACCTGGAGCTGGGACCTCCTGCTCGATCCGGAACGAGCACTCCCCGTCGAAGCCACGCGCCTCAAGGAGTGGACGGACAAAGAGCCGCCGACTCGCGCCGACCGCCCCTGGTCAGAATCCCAACGTCTCGGCCGCCCGCTCTACATCACCCCTGGCTCATACCAGCTCGTCATCGAACGCGACGGAGTCACCACTTGTCGTGATCTCGAGGTCAAGCCGCCCGACAAGCTCGAAGCCCGCGTCCCGGAACCCCCCAGGATACGCGGCCACCGCTGACACCACCGATCCGTCATGACCCAGTTTGCGAAACAGCGCGGCATGGAGCAGCAGCGGATCTGCGCGAAGTCCCAGCGCTTCGCTCATGAGTTCCTCACGCTTGATACCTCAACCCAACCACCGCTTTTTGTCAGTTCCCCCAAAAGAGGCTGAGCCTCTTCAAGCTCCTCTTCCCTGACGGTCATCACGAGCTGATGAATGTCGCCATCCGTCGTGTTCCTCAAGAGATAGACCAGCACATAGAGTGAAGCCGGGTCTTCGCCAACCATGCGAACCACTGTTTGAAAACCCGTGAGCGGGCCCGGCACGCGACCGTCGTCCATGATGATCTCATGCCCACTCTTCTCATAGGCCAAACACATTTCCTGATGGAATGACTCGATAGATAGAAGACGGTTAATGTCGTAGCGAAACACAAAGCAAACCCAACCATCGACATGAGTCCACTGAGCCTGACAATCAGGTTCACCAACAAAGTCAAGCCAATCGCTACGATCCCGTTGAACCGTCCAGCCATCGTCTATCGAGAACACCAGCTCTTGCTCAGGATCGGGTCGCAAAGCCATGGCGAAAACACCCACGAGCCCGATACCAAAGATGCTCAACACCATGAGCGGAAAGCCGAGCCTCAGGGATGTCCTCGCGCGACCTTCGCTCTCGACGCGATAGCGCATCGCCATCACGTTACCGATGTGCAAGCTCTCGAGCTTCGTGAAAGCAACTGGCATCCCGGCGATCCCCAAGAAGAACTAAAGGCCATCTCCGGAGCCGGCAGCGAGCATTGCGGAAGTCACGAGCCCTATGACGATCAGCTCGCCGATGAAGTCGAGCAACGCAAGAAGGGGGTGCCCGAGGTAGAACAAATCTGCTCCCGGAAAGGCGAGCGAAAAATCTGCGCACAGTTCGGACAGCTCCAGCTCCGTTGCAGCACGACGGATTGACAAGCGGGACAAAGAACGAGCGGTAACAGCTCGCGGCCAGAGGCACGCCGCACAAGCTGCTCTTGGATTCGCGGAACCAGCTCACGGACGATCGTGCGATCGTAGCCGTGCATGAGAGTCCACGAAGCGACCTTCCCATGGGAAGGTCGAAGCCTGAGACCACCCAGCCTTCGCTCCGAGATCTCCTCAACGCTTCCCCAGGGAAAAGAACGCACGCGCGACTCGATCTTCTCTCCGGCGGGAGCCATCAGCAGCTCGATAAGTCGGCGATTCGTAAACACAAGAACGACCTGGAAAAAGCGCGTCGTCCAGATGCCGAGGGCGAAGTAGCGGTCCAGCGTCAAGCCTTCGCGAGCAGGTGTCACATAGAGAAGCTTCTCGTCCTCTTGCAGCAGCGGAGTGATACGAGGTGAAACGCGCATCCAGAGCTGATACCGCTGCTGAATCCTCCGTGTCGAAAGATAGGCCTGTTCCTCGCGAAAGAGCGTCGCTCTCTCGGTAGAGTCGCCCTCGCCGTGCTTGTCCATCATGCCAAGTAGCGAGGGCTCAAAGACCAAGGCGGAATCGTTCACGGGCTGTTTCCTCCTATCTGCTCGCATGCCGCATCCGACGCGCGCCGAACTCCCCTTCACATTGTTGCGCCAGACGAGGTCGACAAGCGCCCGATCCATCAGCCCGGCAGCCGTCT
>CAYSMT010000266.1:0-4865 GCA_964432135.1 uncultured Acidobacteriota bacterium | reverse complement strand
CGAGCAAAGAAGCAAGGCCCGTCGGAGGGAGCACCAGGAGCGTGAACGAAGGAGGGATGAAGCCCATGACAGGTCGCACGGTGTTGTCTTCTCGCTGGCGTGGTCGCCTGGCTGCGCCGCTCCTATTGCTCTGCGCGTTTTCCGCCCCCTCTCGGGCCGTTGAATCCAAGATCACGGAAGTGACCGTCACGACTGATCGAGCCGAGATCGTACGAGAGGCCGGTGTCCGGCTCGTCGCCGGCGAGAACATCGTGGACTTCACTGGCTTGCCCTGGCGTCTCGATGGCAAGTCCCTGCGGGTGGAGGCGCGGGGCGTGCCGGCGACTCTCGGCGTGATCGAGCTCTCCCAGGTTGTCCAAGAGGCCAAGCGTAGCCCTGAGTGGGCGGAGGCTGACCGGCAGGTCAAGGCGCTCGAACAGAAGATCGCCGCTGTCGAGGCGCAGGACCAAGTCTCCCAGCAGCTCAAGGGGTACCTTGTCGCTCTGCGCGCGAGCAGTGCCGAGCGCGCGGCTCGGGAGAGTGGAGAAGGGCGGGTGGATGTCGAGTCTATCCGGCAGATCTACGGCTTTCTTCACGACGCCTTCGCCAAGCTCTCCGAGGAACGGTTGGCGCGGGAGGTGGCGTCCCGGGAGCTGCATGAGCAATTGACTCTGGCCAGGGCTCGTCGCCGGGCTGCTGGAGACAAGGGTGAGATCCGCTCACTCACCGCATCGGTACATCTCGTCGCGCCGCGTCCTGGGGCGCTCACGCTACGGCTGAAGTACGTCGTGCGCGGCGTGAATTGGGAGCCGATCTATCGGGTCGTCGCCGCCGAGAATGGACATCAGTTGCAGCTCGTGAGCGAGGCCATCGTACGCCAGAAGACGGGAGAACCGTGGAAAGGCGTCAGGCTTCGGCTCTCCACCTCCTCGCCGGCTTCGTCCCTGAAAGCGCCACGGCTCGTCGCCCAGCGGCTGCTCCCCCTTCCGTCGATGAGGGCTCGTGGTGGCGGGGATCTCGATGCCGATAAGGCGATGCTCGGCGGTGTTGAAGGTGAAGTGATGCGGCGATCCCGAAGCATGAAGACGGCTGCGGCTCCGATGTCTCCGCCGGTCGACAGTGTGCGCGAGGACGCGCAGATTCAGGCGGCAGCCTACGATGTGACCTTTTCCGTTCCTGCTTTGGTTTCGGTCCCTAGCGATGGCAGCGCTCGGCAGATGTTGCTGCGCAGTGATTCGTTGAAAAGTGCGTTCAGCTATCGTGTGGTTCCCGAGCTTCGCTCGGCGGCTTATCTCGTGGCGGCGACGCACGCTCCGAAGGCCTACCCTCTGCTTGCGGGTGCGGCACGGATGTACGCAGGTTCTGCGTACTTGGGGAAGTCAAGGGTGGCGGCCCACGCTCCCGGCGAGGAGCTGCTTTTGTCTTTTGGCGAGGACAAGCGCATCAAGGTCGAGCGGTTGCGCCTTCCTTCCAAGGAAGGGGAAGCGGGTTTTGGGGGCAAGTACAGTGTCTTCCGGCGCGCCTTTCGCACAACAGTCGAAAACTTGAGTTCCGAGAAGGCGGTCTTTGCGCTCGAGGAGCGCATCCCGGTCTCTGAAGATGAGCGGATCAAGGTCACACTGCTGGATGAGACGACGACCGGCTGGAAGAAGCTCCCCCAACGTCCGGGGATCCTCGAATGGCGTTTCGAGCTGGAGCCCGGACACAAGCGCCAAGTGGAGATTCACTTCGAGCTACGTGTTCCCAAGGGTCTCGCGATTTCATTCTGATGTCAGGACGTATTGAATATCTTCCTTCGATGCCGCCACGATGGCGGGAGTTCGCGGCCCGCAGCCGAGGCCGAAGCTCTCTCGCTCGCGGCACTCATGGAGATTGCTCTGAAATGCGAGACTGGCTGGGATGGCTTTGCGTCGGCTTGCTTGTCATTGGCGGCGGGGCCTACCTGCTACTCGGTGGGCCAGGTCAGGAGCACGCCGAGGAGATCACGCGCGCTTGGTTCGCTGCTCTCCAAGCCGGCGACTACCGGGCGCTCGCGCATGTGGACGCCACGGCACCCGGCTTTCGAGAGGGTCCTTCCTTTGAGGATTGGACGAGCGAGGTCTCCCGAAGATGGAGCCGCTACGAAAAGGAACGGGACGAGGGACGTTTCACGATTGACCCGCAGGGGTACGCCCTCGTGCGGGCCTGTTTGCTCGGCAGCGGTACCTATTGGGAGGCCGTCTCCTATCAGCGCGATCGCACCTACCCCGAGCTGATCATCCGTCTTAACTTCGGCTACGGCGAGATCTTCTACGGTTCTCTGCCCCGGGGAACGACAGTCTACCTCTTGACGTATCCCCTGGGGACAGTCAAGCCGATCCTTCTGGGCCGCGGCGTGCCCGTCTCTATGGATGTTCTCGACCATGTCGATCTGCGCGTCCAGCTCAAGCGGATTTCTCCGCGGGTCGAGGGAGATGAGACCTTCCGCGTTGCGCGCATCGCGTTCGTTCCCGACTCGGCCCAGCATCGTCGCGTCGAGTGGATGTTCTAATGCCGGGCGCGCGGAAGCCGGGACCGATGCTTGAAAGAAAACCCACCTCCCTCACAGGCGGTGTCACAGAAGGAGATGCCTAACATGGGAGCTTGGCCGGCTACCTGGCCGCGAAGCGCACACTTCATTGGTGTCGGTGGCGTCGCCATGTCGGCTTTGGCGTGTCTGCTCGCTCGCCGCGGCGTTTCGGTCAGTGGTTCAGATGGAGCGATTTACCCGCCTGCTTCTGAGATGCTGACCACGGCCGGGATCCACCTCAGCACGCCCTTCGCAGCAGCTCATCTCGATGCGCAGCCGGAGCTCGTCGTCGTTGGCAACGCCATATCGCGTGGCAACCCCGAGCTCGAACGAGCGCTTGATGACGCGCTGCGGCTGTGCTCGTTACCGGAACTCATCGAGCGTCTCATCGTGCCGGGACGTCGCGTCACGGCTGTCGCCGGGACCCACGGGAAGACGACGACGGCGTGCATGGCTGCGTGGCTGCATGAGGCGTGTGGCCGTTCGCCTTCCTTCGTCATCGGCGCCCGCCCCGGGAACTTCTCGACGGGCGCTGTGCTGGGTGAGGGCGAGGATCTCATCATCGAGGCGGACGAGTACGACAGCGCTTTTTTCGATAAGGGTGCGAAGTTTTTACACTACTGGCCCCGGATTGCGATTCTCGGCAACGTGGAGTTCGATCACGCCGACATCTATGCGGATCTCGACGCCCTTCGTCGCTCCTTTGCCCTGCTGCTGCGCTTGATACCGGCGGAGGGGACGCTCATTGTCGGTGCCGACAGCCCGGTGGCCGAGGAACTGGCCCAGGAAGCCCGTTGCCGCGTGCTGCGTTTTTCCTCGAGGCCCGAGCATGATCTCGGCATTCTCGAGCGCGTCGAGGGGGAGAAGGGCCAGGAGGTGAGCTTCGCTCGGGCAGGCCAACCGCTCGGTCGCTTCCGGCTCGCACTCGGCGGCGAACACAACGCGCTCAATGCGCTCGCGGCCCTGCTCGCCTTCGAAGCAGCCGGGGGGTCGCTCGCTCGCGCTGCGCAGGCTCTGGCTACCTTTCGTGGGCCACGGCGCAGGCTCGAGTTGCTCCATCGCGACGCCGAGACGGCGGCGTATGACGACTTCGCTCACCACCCGAGTGCCGTGGCATGCACGCTCGCCACGCTGCGTGCGCTGGTGCCTGCGGGAGGGCGTGTCGTGGCTTGTCTCGAACCACGCTCGAACACCATGGTTCGTGCTCTCGTGCAAGATGCCTTGCTCGAAAGCCTCTCCCTTGCGGATGTCGTCTGGTTGGGAGAGGTCGACCGACCAGAGCGCTTCACGGCGGCGCAGCGCCTCGATGTCGCCGCGTTGGTGAGCGGCCTACGCGAGAAAGGCAGGGAGGCCTTTGGGCCCTGCGTTGCCGGAGAAATCCTCGAGGGTGTGCTCTCCGATCTTCGGCCGGGCGATCGTATCGTCTTGATGTCCAACGGAGCGTTCGGCGGCCTTCCTGCTCGATTGCGAAAGGCGCTGGCGCAGAGAAACGCGCCATGATCGCGACCCTCTCCGGTACGGCATGGGAGGAACTGCTCGAGGCTCTACGCGGCGCGCTGACCCGCGGTGGTCGACGGGCGCTCAGCCGCTTGGCCCGCTCCGCGGAGCTCGAGGCTGACGATGCCTTGCGCGAGCTCGCTGCGCTTCCTGCGCAGGGTTGCCAAGCTGTTCAGGCCGAGATCGGGGTGGCGCCGGCGCATTGCAGCCTCTCGCGAGGCTGCGAGTTCGCAGGAGAGTGCCCACTTCTCCAGAGGCGGGCGGCGAATATCAACGCGAGCGCTTTGGGTCGTCTCGTCGAAGGTCTCGGACGCTCCTACCGCATTTCTTATGGCTCGGCGCCGGTTGGGCATTTGGCCGCGTTTCGCGGGCCGCTCAAAGCCATGCTCGAGGCGCGCGGCCTCTGCGATGTTGCCGCGCCGCCGCGTGCGAGAAGCTCGCTTGTCCTGCTCGACCTAGCCCTCGAGCGCGGTGGTCCGATCGGCCTTCCTGGGCCCTTCCTTTCCGCGACGGAGCTCGAGCAGCTCGCCGCTTTTATCCCTCCGGGCAGCGGCATCAGTGCAAGCGACGCTGTGCTTGAAGCCTGGATCCGGCAGGGAGTGTGTCGAGAGTGCGCGCTGCTTGAATGGCCGGAGGAATAGCGTCGTGCGTGCTGATGCGTCACGTCGGCTCTCGCCGGGAATCCCGTGTTGTGGGATTTCTATCGTACTTGCCTTGCCAGAGACGTCGATGACGCGCTGAATAGGGCAAGGAGCTTTCGGCACGCAACTCTAGAGCGCGTCCTTTTCATCTCCGATGCCAAGATGACCTTCGATCTCGGCTTCAACGCGGTGCGTGTCGG
>CAYSMT010000265.1:0-4893 GCA_964432135.1 uncultured Acidobacteriota bacterium | reverse complement strand
CTCGGACCTGCCGCGTTCCCAGAGCTCGAGGCGCTCAAGGCCCAGGCCGTGGCAGCTCGAACCTACATCCTCGCAAATCTCGGTCAGTTTAAAGACAGCGGCTACGACATTTGCGACACGCCCCGCTGCCAAGTCTATGGTGGTGCTGGAAGCGAGCACCCGCTCAGTGACCGTGCCGTACGCGAGACCCGGGGGCGGATTCTCAGCTACGAGGGCCGGCCGATCAACGCGCTCTACACCTCGACCTGCGGCGGGCACACCGAAGACGTTGAACTCGTATTTCCGGATATGCGCGGCGCCTACCTTCGCGGTGTGCGTTGCGGGCCGGATGCGGCGGAGCTGGCGCGCTCGGTGATTCCCGTGATGGGGCGCCCCGTGGAGCGTGACGGCTCCACGCTCGAGCCGCTCGGTAGCTCCCGTCTCGTTGCCCAGGGGGTCCTCGGCCCAGAGCTTTTCTCGCGGAGCTGGCCGGATCGGCCGGTTTCGCGAGATGAGTTCCTGGAATGGTTCAGCGCTCTGGCTGTTGCAAGCGGCAAAAGCCTGCCGGAGCTGCCACCGGGCCCGTTGCGGCGTCGTGAGTTCTGGCGCTGGCTGTGGGTCTTTCTTGGTTGGGACGCTCCGGGGAACTCTCTCGTCGCGGCGGGTGACGAGGGCGCGGTCCTGGCCGCTGCCGACGTAGACACGCTTGAGGCGTCCGAGAAGCTGCGTGTGGCGGCGCTCGTCGCTGCTGGGATCGTGCGGCCCGGGACCGACGGGCGTCTGGCGCCCGAGGAAACACCGCCACGAAGAGAGGCGCTTTCGTGGTTGCTTGCTTTCGCAGATCGTTACGGTGCTTGGCCGCTTCGGGCGGGCATCGTGCGCCGCGGCGGTCGTCACGGTGCGCTTGTCATTCGTGAGGGCCGTCTCGAGCGCTCCTTTCGGCCCGATCCGGCCGCCCCGCCCCTCGTTCTCGCCGAGACGCCCCGTGGATGGAACCGTCTGCCGCGTAGCGAGCTACTGGCGGGGGATCGTGTCTCCTTTGTCGCGGAGGCAGACGGAACGCTGCGCTTGCTTGCAATTCGACTGCGTCGCGGTATCGCGGATGATCGTCTCTCGAGGCGCTACCGCTGGACGAAAACCCGCACGCGCGCTCAGATCGAGCGCAGCCTTTCCGGTGTCGCTCCCGTGGGACGCCTCGTGGATTTGCGCATTCTGGGTCGGGGACGCTCAGGGCGCGTACGCGCCATCGAAGTCATCGGTACGCGGTCGACGGCGCGGGTGGAGGGTTTCCGGCTCCGCCAGGCGCTCGATCTTCCGGAGACACTCTTCGACATGGAGTTCCAGCGGGACCCGCGGGGTGGTGTTCTCGCGGTCGTTTTTAGTGGGCGCGGCTGGGGGCACGGCGTCGGTTTGTGTCAATATGGGGCCTTCGGCATGGCCCTGCGTGGTGCCGACTACCGGCGCATACTTCACCATTACTACAGCGGGGTCAGCCTTGTCCGCGTCCCCTGAGCGCCTCTCTCGGGCCGAGCGCCTTTTCGATCGGGGTCTGCGCCTTCTGGCGGCGGGCGCGCTCATGCTGCTTGTGGTGCGCCTCGCCTGGTGGAGCTGAGGCCGGTGCCCGCGATCGTCGCGCTCTTCGGGGCGACGGCTACGGGAAAAACAGCGGTCGCCTGCGCGCTCGCCGATCGGATGCCGCTGCACTTGATCTCCTGCGACGCGTTCCAGGTCTACCGGGATTTGTGCGCCGCGACCGCGAAGCCGGCGGGGGCTGAGCTGCGTCATCGTTGGGCCCTGGTCGATGACCTCGAGCCGACGGAAGAAATCAACCTCGGTCGGTGGGTCCGTGCGGCTGAGATCGAGATCGAGCGCGGCTGGGCGGCAGGTTGCATCCCGCTGGTTGTGGGAGGCAGCGGGCTCTACCTGCGTGGGCTGCTCAAGGGGGTCGCTGAGGCTCCCGCCAGGGATCCGCTGCTGCGCCAGCGACTGCACGCGCTCGGTGAGCGTCGCACGACAGGCTTTCTCCACCGCGTGCTTTCGCGCCTCGATCCGGTCAGCGCTCGACGCATCATGCCTGGCGATCGCCAGCGCCTGGTACGTGCGCTTGAGGTGCGCCTGCTCAGCGGCACGGCGCTCTCGGAGCTTCAAGGCGGAGCTTGGTCGCGACCGGATCGCTTCGATGTGTTGCGTATCATGCTTGAGCTACCGCGCGCCGAGCTCTACGCGCGTATCGACGCGCGTGCCGAAGCCTTCCTCCAAAATGGCCTCGTCGAGGAGGTGCGTTGGCTGCTCGAAGAACGCGCCCTCTCTCCGGAGGCCAACGCGCTGCGCGCCATCGGATATCGCGAGGTCGTCGCTTGGCTTGCGGCGCGTCGGGCCGGTGGTGAGCCCTTCGATCTCGCCGAGCGCATCCGGCGTAACACGCGCCGCTACGCGCGACGCCAAATAACCTGGTTCACGAAGGAGGTCCCGGCCCATCGCTTCGATCCGCGAGATGACAGGTTGATCGACAAGATCCAGGCGCTCATCGCTTCCTGGAGAGGGGGGGAGGGGTCTAGTGGGGCTGCCTGAACTGATCAGGTCCGTCTCCGCCCGCCTGCACAGGCGCCTGCTCGGATCGATCGTGTGGGTGTTATACTCCGTTGGATGAATGAGACCCAGGATCTTCAGACGGCTTTTCTCAACAGTCTGCGGCGCGATGGTGCTCGGGTAGCTGTGTGGCTCCAGTCGGGAAAGCGCTTGGTGGGGCGCGTCAAGGGGCATGACCGCTTCACCGTGCTGCTTGAAGGCAGCGGAAGCGATCAGCTCATTTTCAAGCACTCGATCGCCTCGATCTCGCTCGCGCGCGAGGCGTCTCGCGAACGTTCAGGGTAGCCGAGCGCGGATGGGTTCAGCCGCGCCGGAAGAGTCCCCTTCCGGATGACGACGTGGCGGCTCCCTCCGAGGACAACTCTTTGATACGTAGCTGAAGGCGCTCGATCTTGGCGTCGTACTCCGCGCGTTGCGAGTCGAGAGTGCGCGCGATCCGATCCCGCTCGCTCTCGAGCGAGCGAATGCGCTCCTCCCACTCTTGGGCGCTTTCACGCTGCTCTTCGTACTGGCTTTCGAGCTCGCGAATGCGCTGCTCGCGGTCAGAGATTTCGTCCGCGTGACGTTCTTTGAGGTCGTCGTAGTGCTTTTCTATCTCGAGCAACTTGTGGATCCTCGAGTAGTCCGCGTCGGAAGGCATGGCCATCTCCTCGCCCGGGGCGTCGCTGGCACCGGCCGCATAGAAGAACTTGCGCAACATCAGGTCGAGATCGGAAGGGCTCGTCGAGTGTTCCAGCGCCTTTTCTTTCGTGATGACGTTGTGGATCACCAGCGCGGCGAGCGATTGGTTCATCGATTGCATCTTGTAGTACGAGACGGACTTCTCGGTTTCTTCATAGATCTCCGAGATGTTGCCTTCTTTCACAAGCTTCGATATGCGCGGCGAGTCGCGGAGAATCTCGACGGCGGCCACCATTCCGGAGCCATCGGCCCGCTCGACGAGCTGCAGGCTGATCACCGCGCGCAGGACTTCACTGAGTTGTTGACGCACCTGGGCGTGCTGATCGGCCGGGTACATATCGATGATGCGATCGAGGGTCTGGGCCGCGTTATTGGTGTGCAAGGTCGTCAGGACGAGGTGCCCTGTTTCGGCAGCCGTGATCGTCGTGGACATCGTCTCCAGGTCACGGTTCTCGCCCACCATGATGACGTCGGGGTCCTGGCGCAGTGCATTGCGTAGCGCAAGGGAGAAGGAGGGTGTATCTGCGCCGACCTCGCGCTGAGTGATGGCTCCCTTGGAATCGCTGAGCAGGAATTCGATCGGATCCTCGATAGCGACGATGTGCACGAGGCGGGTGTCGAGGATCAGTTGTAGCACCGCTGCGAGGGTGGAGGACTTTCCTGAGCCCGTCGGCCCCGTGATCAGAACGAGCCCCTGACGCAGATCAGCGAGTTCCTCGAGGACATCGGGCAACCCCCACTCGTCGAGGCTCGGGAAGACGAAAGGCACCCTCCGAAAGCACGCGCCGAGAGTGCCGCGTTGGAAGAAGACCGTGCCACGGAAGCGCGAAACGCCGGGAACCGAATAGCCGAACTCGACGGCGAGTCGCTCCTCGAGAATATCCTTCTGCCGATCGGTCAAGATGTTTCGCAGCAGCTCCTCCAAGAGATCCGGTCGGATGGCCGCGCCCTTGAGGGGGATCAGCTTGCCGGTCATGCGCAGGAGAGGCGGCCGCATCGGCTTGAGATGCAGGTCTGACGCCTCTTGCTTGACCATGAAGCGAAGGAGATCGTCCAGTTCGTAGGGGCTTGGGTCGCCCTCAACCCTGTCTTGTTCTTCGCTCAACGCGCCCTCCGAGTTCGCGGGAGCCCTGCCGCGCGCAGCAATCCCTCCGGGGAATCTAGGTTTCACAGCGCAGCGGGGCTAGCCCGAGCTTCGGATGGGCGCAGAAAGCCCTCTCGCCAGCTCGTGGACAAAGCCCGGGCACGGTACTTCCTGATGATCCAGGGTAGAATCGCCGCGCCATGTCACGCTTCGATCCCCTGCTGCGCCAGCTCACTCTGGCCAATCAGCTCACCCTGTTGCGTCTCGCGGCCGTGCCTTTCCTGGCGTTGGCGCTGCTCTACGGGAGGCCGCGTTTGGCCTTGATTCTCTTCGTCGCCGCCGCCATCACCGATCGTCTCGACGGTATCGCGGCGCGGCGCTTTGGGCAGTCCACCGAGCTCGGGGCTTTTCTAGATCCTGCGGCGGATAAGTTGATGCTCCTCGTCACCTACGTCGTGATGGCGCTTCCAGATCGCCTACGCTCTTTCCCTGATTTCGAGCTAGCTCATCATGTTCCGGCCTGGCTAACCCTGCTTGTCGTCGCCCGAGACGTGTTGATC
>CAYSMT010000264.1:0-4896 GCA_964432135.1 uncultured Acidobacteriota bacterium | reverse complement strand
GATGATGGCATCAGTTCCGGATAAGACAGGCGCCGCGGCATGAAAGGCACGGCACCGGCAGCCATCGCCTCGACCACTGCGTAGCCGAAGTTCTCCTGGCTTGCCGTAGACACGGCGTAGTCTGCCTGCGCGAGCCAGGAGATATACTCGAACCGGTTGTCGACCCGCCCGTCCCGCAGGATCCGCCCGCCAAGCTGCTCGCGAATGGCGAGCAATGGCGCGGGGTGGAAATGCTCGTTACAACCGAGCAGGACGAGGCGGAAGTCATGCCCCTTGTCGGCCAACTTGAACAGAGCTCGCGCAAAGGCGCCGGGGCGCTTGTCTCCATCCCAGCGGTGATTCCAGGCGATGACGGGAGGCTCTGAGGACGGACGCGCGACGGGGGCCGGAAACCCCGCCAAATCGACACCGGGCGGAAGGACGCGCGAACGCCGCTGCAAGGCGGAGAGAACACCCCGAGGACGCGGCGCAGGAATCTGCAAGAGCTCGCCCCGCACGGCCTCGAGAGTCGCATCACGGTGCGAACGCGAGTTCCAGGCGATAGCGTCGGCCGCGAGAAATGAGGCGAGGTGCGCCATTGCGAAGCCCCGATCGAGGGGCTCTCCCGGCGGGCGAGGATAGAAGAGCTGATTCTCGTGCATGTAGAGTAAGAAGGGATGCTGGCCTCGCGTGCCCGCGAGCATGCGCAGATGGCCAAGGTCAATCAAGCTGCTCGTCACGACGGCGTCAACGCATCCTTCAAGGCGCGCAAGACGCGGACCCAGCACGAACGCAGCGGCGCGAAGCCGCCACTTCCAGCGCTCGGCAGGTAACGCGAGCAAGCGCCAGTGGTGCCGGCTGTGCTTGATCCAACCCTGGGCGAAGGCCGCGTGGGAACCTCCACAGAAGGGCTCGACGAAGACCAGCTCGAGCGGCCGCGGGGACCGGGCCTTCCGACGAAGCGGCGGTGGCTTGCGCCTCGTCACCATCACGGACCGCCTCGCGCTCAGGGCGTGACCACGAGGATCATCTTCTCCGGAACAAGGTATTTTCGCGCCGCCTCTCGCAGCGCTTCAGGCGTCACGGCGGCGTAATCCGCGGGAGAGATCTCGAGATCGGAGTCACGACCCTCGAAGAGAATGCGCCCCAGGCGGTAGGCTCGGGAAGCAGCAGAGAGACTGCGCAGCATCCGACTCCGGCGCGCCCGCGCCGCCAGACGTGCGATATCGGCCGGAGCAACGAGTTCCTCCCGAAGCTTTCCGAGCAGTTCACCGAGCAGGGAAACAACCCTCTCGCGATTCCGGGGTCGTGTCCCGACGCTTGCTAAGATAACCCACCTTCCGTCCGGCATGGCGCCGGCCCCCGCACCGAGACGATAAGCGAGGCCATCTCGCTCGCGAATGATCGCAACCATCCGATCGGAAAGCGCGTCGGTAGCCACAAGCAAGGCGGCGCGGTCTTCAGGGACGACCTCGGCGAGCCGGCCCCACAGAACCGTGATCTGCGACGCCTCGCCGAGGTCGCTCTCTTCGACAACACCTCGCCCTGCCGGGGCGGGATAGGGGCCACGCTTCGGCTCGACCACGCCGGGGCTATCGAAAAGCTCACGCACGATCGCCAAGCTCTGCTCAACGGGGAGCGGCGAAGCGATCGTCAGGATGATCCGCTCAGGCGCGAAGTAGCCTTCAGGGTAGCGGCCCCAGACCTCGCGCACCCGCTGCGGGGTCGGAAGCGTGGTATCGGATCTTCCGGAAACCGAACGCGCAAGGGGGTGATTCTCACCGAGCAGCGCCTTCTTGAACACCCGCGCAGCCTGCGCTCCGCCGCGGTTGTCCGCCGCAATCGACTTGCGATGGGAGGCCACGGCGCGCTGCCAGCCTTCGTCATCCCACGCCGGCACGTGGATCATCTCCGCGAGCATCGTCAGCGCACTCTCGAGACTCGCTGCGGGCCCCTCGATGCGCAGGTAGGAAAAGCCCGGCGAATGGTAGCGATTATCGAAAGGGATCATCGGATTGTCCGCTGCCTTTATGTCGATCCCTGCGCGTTCAGCCCGCTCAGCGAAGTGACGCTGGCTCGAGAGCACGCTACCTGCCGGCAGCAGACGATGAATCAGATCGGCAATACCAGGAGCATCGGCGGGCTCTCTAAGACTGCGATCGGCGACGAGCAGGTGGATGCCAAAGACGGGGCTTCCCGCTTCGGGAAGCACGCCAACGACGAGCCCGTTGGGCAGGGTGGTTACAAGGCTGCCCATGGGCCCCGTCTGTTGCTCAGCCACAGGAAGCGGCGCAAGAACGACGGCTGGAGGCAAGGGCTGACGCTTCGTGGGCCCCCCATCTCCGAGCCAGGCGGCGCGGCTGCGTGCTCGCGCCGCACTCAAAAGCGCGGAGGCAGCTCCGCGGACGCGCTCAGGGACGATCTCCTGAGGCTCGAGGGCATCGACCAAGCTACCTCGGGCGGAGGCGAGGGCATCACCGTAGAACACGGCGGCGTAGTGCAACCGCTGCCCCGTGATCGCGCGCTCGGCCGACCATGCGTCGGCGATTCGGAGACTGTCGGCATCCGACGGCCCTCCGGTCGCACCATCGAGCGCCGCAAATAGATGTGAAAGCAGCGCCGTGGGGTCAACACCTTTGACGGCCTCGACACGCACACTGAGCAAGTCCCGCGGGTCCTCAGGCACTCGGCTCACCTCGACCGAGCGGGCAAGATCGGGCATGAGTGCACGCGCCAGCGGGCCGGAGCTTTCCGAAAGCCAACGCGCCACGAGCTCGAGCTCGTTGCCCGAATGCGCCAGCTCATCGGGAGCCGCGATGATCAGCTCGAGGATCCCACCCGCCTCGCCACCGGCCGAGCCGCCCCGACCGTGCATCATCCCTGGGGGTCGACCTCCCATGGCCTTGCCAGCGCCAGCTTTGCTTTTTG
Source organism: uncultured Acidobacteriota bacterium (assembly GCA_964432135.1). Classification (GTDB taxonomy): domain Bacteria; phylum Acidobacteriota; class Polarisedimenticolia; order J045; family J045; genus JANTFM01. The sequence continues at coordinate 1,989 of CAYSMT010000264.1, read as the reverse complement.
GCGCGGGCATCGCGGCCCACTGACCCCAACCCGGCCAGGATAGCGGATCGGGACGCGCGGGCACGACACCGCCCGCCGCGAGGGCACGAAAGGGCGTGACAAGCGCCTCGAGCTCCCCGACAGGCAGATCGCCAGTCAGGAGGATGCGGAAAGCGGAGGGACGATAACGCTCCTTCCAATAGCGGATGACCTCTTCGCGAGTCGTCGCCTCGACGCTCTTGATCGTTCCGCCGACGGGATGCTCCTTCGGCGTCCCCTTCCAAAGAACGCCTCGCAGCATCTCCTCCTTCAAGCCACTCGGCGAGGCATGGTCCTTGGCCAGCTCTTCGAGAATGACCTTCTTCTCTTTGGCGTACACCGCCTCGCCGATCGTCGAGCGGCTCAGCATGCCGGCCATCAGCTCCGCTGAGCGCGCGGCCTCCTCCCTCGGCGTCAAAGAGAAGAAAACCGTCGTCTGCTCCTTCGTAAAGGCGTTCATATAGGCGGAAATGTGTTCAAAGGCCTCCGTAACGCCTCGCTCGTCGTAGGTATCGAAGCCATCGAAGAGCAAGTGCTCGAGATAATGCGAGAGCCCAGCCATCTCGACCCGCTCATCCTGAGAACCCGCCGGTACAGCGACGGCAATCAGCACGGTACCCGACCCTGCGCGAGGCCAGAGAAGGACCCGCGCACCGGAGGGCAGCGTGCGCTCGAGGGGACGCACGCTGGGCGCATCGCTCCCGATACCAGCGAATACCGGAGGGAAGACGACGAGAAAGCTCGCGAGAAAAGCGAGGAGGAGGCCGAGAGAAGAGGGTTTTGTGAGCATGTCGGGGATTCTATCGCTTCTGGGCCCCGAGTGCGCTGACACACGACCCCTCCGTGGTCAGGCAAAACGCGCCATGGCGAAGGTCGGGATTGAGAAAGAGGGGCAACACTCCCCTATTCAGGAATTGAAGACATAAGCATCAGATATCAAGATGGTTGCGTGCTATCGTGCGCCGATCTGTGCTCCCCTCAACCACCTGCTTGAGCCCGCTCGCGAAAGGTCTCGATCAACCCCGCGACCCACTCGGGGGGCGCATCGACCAGGCACACCCTTGGCAACGAGATCGACCCTCCCGTCTCGCCCTCGAGCTGCAGCACAACGCGTACGCGCCACATGCTGCGCTCGATCACAACACCCCGAATCTCCTGCCAGCCGAGCCGCCAGGACTCACCTAAGCCGTCATCAACCGCAAGACCGTCGTCATCAAGCACGAGAGGGGGGCCCGCGCTGCGCGAGCGGCGCCAAGCCGAGAGCGCCATCATCCCAAAGACGATCGCCCCGGCGATGCCTACGGCCGTGCCGACATCCGACCCCACCGCGTAGGCCTGGCTCGCGCAAAGACACAGCACGAAGGATGCGAGCAGGCCGAATACGACCCGTAAGCGCAATAAGCCCGCGTGGCGCGGCGACTCAAATCGAAAGGATGGAGCGGCTTGCGTACTCATCGAGGCTGAATATGTGTCGTGGCCCCGAGCTTGTCGAGGCGATGACGCCCGCCCTCCAACCCCCACTTCGCCAGCCGCGCACCCCCCTATTGCCGCATCTACTTCAGGGCTTTGAATGCACAAGAAGAAGGCGGGCAAGCAGCAGATCAGCCGCGCCGCTCCCGGAAGCGGTGGACCCCACCCGCGGTCGCCTTCACCCTCCCCTTGAGGTAGGCCCCCTCAGCCACGGCAACCCGCGGGCCGTGCACGTCCCCCCGCACACGTCCGGAGCTGCCCAGCTCAAGCTGGTCGTGGGCGCAGATATCCCCATCGACGGCTCCCTCGATGAGCACGGCCCGACCCTCGATGTCACCACAGACCACACCACCCGCGAGCACGTGCACGAGAGCCTTAGAACGAACGGGCCCCACCACCCGCCCCCCGACGACGACCACATCCATGGCCTCGATCTCGCCCTCAAACTCGAAGCCCCGCCCGATGACCGTCACCTCATCCGTCCACCGAACAGCCTCTGCG
>CAYSMT010000263.1:0-4903 GCA_964432135.1 uncultured Acidobacteriota bacterium | reverse complement strand
TAGACCCGGAGTTCTGACTATCGACTATCAAGGCTACGGATTCAGTCATGGCACACCGTCGGGCGCAGCGCTTCTTGAGGACGCCCACGTCATCTACGACTTTCTGAACGGAGATCCTAAGGTAGAGGTCGACCCTATCCAAGTCTATGGCCGCTCCCTGGACTCATTCGTGGCCTTGCGGTTGACGTCGATCCGCCCTGTGGACGGTTTAATTCTCGAAGGGACCGTAACGCGCATCGACGATGCTCTTTCGAGCATCCGGCGCATGGCGTCATGGTATGTGCGGTGCTTTGTACGGCTACGTCTGGGAGAGGATTGGAAGGCTTACGATGCTCCAACAGAACCCATTGACAAGCTTCCGACTCCACTGCCCGTGACTTGGGTGAGCAAGACCGTCTGTTCCCCGCGACCCTAGCTCACCGGCTTTACGACAAATCTCCCGCCGAAGGAATACAATGGTGTCCCGTTCCGGGGGCTGATCACAACAATCTCTCGATTTCCCGGAGCCCTGCAAAGGATTGCCTGGATGAGTTCCTGGAACCATTTCTCGAACGGGAGCCTCCGGAAAGCTCCACTTCACCTTGAGAACGATGGAAGCCGGAGCATATCTCTCAACAACCATGAGCGCCATGCCCACGGTATCGACTGAAGGGTGTGCCAGAAGCGAGCGGCAGTGGTGCAGATCATGCGATCCAAGCCGCCCCCGTGAAGAGTAGCGCCTGTCTCGACCCCTCAACCACGCGATCGATAAAAACCCAAGCCTCTCAATTCAGTGAGCCCGCTTCGAGCTCGAGAAATTTCACCTTACCAGGTTTCTCGTTGGAAATGATGACATGACCCGCATCGAGAATACGCGGATGGCTGTCCCAACTCTGGTTCCCGGAGTGGCCGTCGTCGACAAAACTTGTTTTCTCTTCCCAAGCACGGCCGTTCCACAAGTAAGCCGTCAGGTGCACCACGAAGACACCTGCCTGAGGCTCCTCCGTGCGTAGCTCGCAGCGCACCCGCCAGGGAGGAGCACCGAGCTGTACCTTGACCCCGCCCATTGAGCTGCCCTTCTGGCCATCGTAGTACTTGTTGAAACGTATGGTGGCCTGTGTCAACAGATGCTCGAGCTTGCAACGATAGGAGCGATGTAACGCGCCCTCATCCGAAGCGCGCGCCCCAAAGGAGAAATCGTAGTCCTGCACACCATTCGGATCCAAAACAACCGTGACGAAGGAGTTCGCCGACCTGGTCGCGATCGCGGTCTGGGCCCAGGCCGAGCTATCTGACGCCGGATGCCTGGCGGCCCCCGTAGCGAGAGCAAAATATTCGTTCGTGTTCTGAGCTGGACGAGAAAGCGCCGGATCCCAAAAATGGCCGTCACGATCAAGATTGTTCGTCGCGTTCGCGACCGTCACATTGGGTCCCTCGAAGTGATCCGCCATCTCGACGCTTCCCGCCCGCGCCCCCAAATGACCCGTATCAACGGGTAGAGGTCGCGCAGCGAATGGGAAGGAGGCCGATTCAGGCGACCATCCTGAGGAGTCCTGATGCGAGACCCGCGCGTAGAGCGTGCCGCTCTCAGCGAGCGCGGCATAAAGCGCACGACGTTCGAGCCGCGGCAAACTTGAAATGGTCGAGTCCCATATTACTCCCGCATCGTATTCGGATCCGTCCTGGGTGCTGACGCGCCAACGCGTCGCGAGGAGGGTTTGGCGACCTTCGTAGGGCGTGCTGACGAACCAGGCGCCGCGGGCCTGCACGGCCTTGACAACGGCGATCTGGGGAGTGCCATCGATTTCACAGGCATCGCCCGTCCCGTCGCTGTCGGCATCAGCCTGGGAGGCATTAGCCGCTCGAGGGCAGTTATCCTGAGTATCATCGTGCCCATCTCCGTCATCGTCCGAATCGCAGGGGTCACCACTACCATCCCCGTCGAAATCAGCCTGAGTGGGGTTCGAGAGCATCAGGCAGTTATCAACTTTGTCGAGGATGCCATCCCCATCGGCGTCCGAATCACAGGCATCGCCGGTGCCGTCATTGTCGAGGTCGGCTTGGTCCGCATTGGCATTGAGCGGACAGTTGTCCTCAGAGTTCGCCCGCCCGTCTCCGTCGATGTCCGGATCGCAAGTATCACCCGTCCCATCTTCGTCAATGTCACTCTGATCCGCGTTTCCCCTGTCCGGACAGTTGTCACAGACGTCACCAACAGTGTCCCCATCCCGATCGGCCTGGTCCGAATTCTTGGTCTTCGGGCAGTTGTCGACGGCATCTTTAACACCGTCGCCATCCTGGTCGTCGCCCGAACCCCCTTCGCAAGCGTCTCCCGTTCCGTCTCCGTCGCTGTCCACTTGACTCGGATTATAGGTCCTCGGGCAGTTGTCCACGTCGCCACAGACCGCGTCATTATCCACGTCGTTATCCGCGTCCTTCGGGCAAGCGTCGCAGGCATCTCCGAGAGTGTCACCATCGATGTTCGCCTGGTCTGCATTTGCGACTCGAGGACAGTTGTCATGCACATCGAGAACAGCGTCGCCATCGTCGTCCGGATCGCAAAGGTCGCCGCTTCCGTCGGCATCAAGGTCTTCCTGCCCCCGATTTGCCTTGCGCGGGCAATTATCCTCCTTCGCGCAGAGACCATCGTTGTCCGGGTCGTTGATCGGGTCCGACAAGCAGCTATCGCAGACATTTCCGATGAAATCGAAGTCGCTGTCGAGCTGATCCGCGTTGCTATGCTCGGAGCAGTTGTCGACCCCATTGCGAACACCGTCACTGTCGCCATCCGCGCACGCATCTTGAGCAGGTCGCAAACTGCCAGATGTATCACTGCCCAAGCTCCCCTCGCCAAAACAATTCTTCGCGCTGACGAGATAGTAAAAGAGATCGCCTCCTCCGGCGTGGCTCGCATCGAGACTCTCGACGGCGGTCAGCTCCAGCTGATGACAGGTGTGGTGGTAAGCGAACGACTCGCCCTCCGGGATTCTCCCCTTGTAGACGTTGTAGTGCTCCGCATCGGAGCGAGCGGCCCATCGAAGTGTCTTTCTGTCGGAGCCAAAGGCCAAGCTGGCACTGATGAGACCCGCCCTTTTATAGATACTTGCGTTGTTGGGAGCACAGTCGCAAGCATCACCAACCGTGTCGGCATCCGCATCCTCCTGGGAAGGGTTCGAATCGGCGGGGCAGTTGTCGACATCTCCACACACCGAGTCACCATCCTCGTCGTTGTACGCATCTTTAGGGCAGGTGTCACAAACATCACCGAGCGAGTCGCCATCCTGATTTGATTGATCCGCGTTGGCCTTGAGCGGGCAATTGTCGGCACCGTCGTCGACGCCGTCATTGTCGTCGTCGATATCGCAGGCATCGCCACTCCCGTCGTGGTCCGTGTCGAGCTGATTGGCATTGGCTTGATCGGGGCAGTTGTCGTTATCCTGGCAGACGCCATCGAGATCGGCATCTCCGCCAAGTTGCCGGCAGGGATTCTTCAGCGCATCCCACGCACGCCACGCATCCACCAAGCCCTCGCCGTAGGAGGAGTCGAAACCGGCGCTTCCCCGGTCCCGCGCCGTGCTGAACAACACCTCTGCAAGCTTCGCCGGAACGACCGTCGGATCGGTCTCGACGAGGAGTGCGGCAATACCACCCACATGAGCCGCTGCCGCGCTCGTCCCACCGAAAACGCGGTAGCCCCCCCCGAGCTTCGGCGCCACGGACCCACTACCGTAGGCGGCGAGATCCGGCTTGAGCAAGCCACGGGAGCCACCTACTTCGAAGTCATAGTCCTGGTACTTGGGCGGCATGGCGTAGGGATAGCTCGCATCGACGCTCCCTCGGATATCGGTCCACTCCGAAGGACCCCGAGCGCTACTCGGCGCGATGGTTTCCGTGACTAAGCTGACATTCGCGACGGCGATCACCGAGGAGAGCCCACCGGCGGCCCCCTGTGCTGCGTGCCGAAAGGGTGCCGGGCTGTTAGCGGGCGCCCCAAGATTGTAGGGGATCGGGTTTTGCCCAATCCGGGTACCGAAGTTGCCGGCGGCATTGACATGTACGATCCCTGCAGCAAGCTCACCGTCCGCCGCCTCACGCCAGGAAGCGTAGTCAGGACGTGGCGCGGCACTCCAAGCAACAGCCACGCCGGAAAGGACGATATCTGCCCCGTTGTCGATGGCGTACTGCATCGCCTCCCACAACGTGGCCTGGGTAGCTCCCCAACGAAGAACCATCAGCTTGGCATCGGGGGCGGCTCCAGTCTGAGAACCGGCACTCCCGTCTCCTACCGCCAACCCAGCCATCGATGTTCCGTGCCCCAGATCGTCCTGAGCATCGGGATCGCCCTCAAGAAAATCCCAGCCGTGCAGATCGTCGATGTATCCGTTGCCGTCGTTATCAATCCCGTCCCCCGCCACTTCGTCGCCGTTATTCCAAATATGATCGGCAAGATCAGCATGGCTTGTGTCGACACCGGAATCGATCAAGGCAAGAACAACGCCGCGCCCGGTGACGCCTTCGGCCCAAACATCATCGACCTTCATCTGCTTGAGAGCTTCCGAGACAGGCGCAACAGAATTGGGTCCGGACCGGTCTTCGTAGAGCTGGGCTGGGGCAAGCTCTCGGTCGAGAAAGACGCTCTCTACTCCGGGGAGCTGTGCGAGCTCGCCAAGCACGCTAGGGTGGACTTGCGCGAGCACGCTGTGTATAAGCCAGAGCAGTCGCACGCGCCGCACATCACCACGATCCGCGAGCTCCGCAAGCCGCGCCATCACCTCCTTGGCCCGCGCGCGGCTCGCGCGACGCAACCAAGCATTGCGGTCTCGCCCTGTCAGGAGCCTCCCCGAATCTGACAAACGAAGCCTCACAACGACCGCTACGAAGCCGTCGCGGGAAGTTGACGCAACACCCGCATGCGCCCCGAAGC
>CAYSMT010000262.1:0-4923 GCA_964432135.1 uncultured Acidobacteriota bacterium | reverse complement strand
GAGCTTGCTGGCGGAGCTGCTCTACGAGGTGGCGCGAATCGTCGTGCGCCTCGAACGTAAAGGCACGCGTTCGATCTCCGCCCAGGAGACGGCCCAGCGCATTTTCGCCGATTATCGACCGGACTCGGCCGACCAAGTGCCGCTTTTGCGGCGCATTCTCGAGGCCACGCGGCAGATCGCGAATAAGTCGGATGAGGAGCTCGAGCGCTACGCGGTGCTTGGCCGGCAGTAAGCTCCTTTCGCCAGCAGCCCTGGAGTGATAGAGGGCCGGGCAAATAGCCCGGCCCTCTATTTTCTAGCCTTGAAGACGGGAGATCAGAACTTGTACTGCCACTGCATGATCCAGCCGTTGTCCTTGTAGCCACCGAGGCCGACCCAGCTATTGTCATCACCGAGGATGTAATTGATCTGGATCCGGTGTCCCTGGAGGGTCCGGCGGGCGAGCTTGAGGGGGCTGATGAAGAAGTTCAGGCCGAGGTAGATGTTGTCGCGATCGGTCGAAGTGCTGCCGCGATCTGCGCTCGCCATGTAGTACTTCACAACGCCTTCGAGCTGCGGCGTGAACATGTAACCGACTGTTGCGGTCAAGCAGTTCTGGTCCCAGCCGTCGATGCCCTTGATGTTGGATCCCGAGATGTACTCGAGCTTGAGATCGAGAGTGTCGTCGAGAATCATCGAGTGGACGCCGATGTCGATGGAGGAGTAGTCCTCACTCTTGTAACCCGGATAGGCCATTCCGCCGGCATCTTGCGACTTGGCCCAGGAAAGCTCGATGTGCAGCGGCTTGCCCTGGTCGAAGTGCACGCGCATGGCGTAGGCGAGGGCGTCGCCGAGCTGCGACTTGTCCCAGACAACGGCCTTGCTGCGTCCGGCGGGGTTGAAGAAGCCGATGTCGTAGCCGAAGCCATAGCCGACCTTCTCGTGACCCATCTCGGTCCCGTTCGGCATTTTCTTCGTTTTTGACGGATCACTGCCGATAAAGCGGCCGGAGAGCATCACGCCGAAGTCGCGCTCGAGCACGAGTCCCTTGTCGAGAGCGTTACGTTCGATGTTGTCAAGGTTCCAGCCCGGGATCGTGAAGCCCATGCCGTGAGGCACCTTGATCATGCCCATGCGGATGAAAGCAGCGTTCGAGAACTTGTAGCCCACGAAGGCGTCCTTGATCGCCTTGGGGAGGCCGGCGTCGTTCTTCGTCCAGCTCTGGTTGAAGTCAAGGAAGAGCTTGGCAAACCAGCCACCGTGGAAGTACTTCGTTCCGAGGCGGATCCGCTGGGCCTTGAAGAAGAGCCCACCTTCGGATGATTGGCCGTCGCCGCCATGCATTTGGAGCTGGCTGAACCCGTAGAGCTGGAACTTGTACTCCTTCTCACCCACCTTCTGCTTGACGGTCACGGCTGCGCTGGTGAAGCCAACGCAGAAGAGCGCGATCACCAAGATGACGGCGATCGCCGTCGAGTTGAAGCTCAACGTCCTCTTCATTCTAACGTCCTCCTCGGTGGCCCATCGGCACACCTACCCATGACAGAACATGTTGCCTCGCCGGCGGTCCGACAGAACAGCCCCCAGGCACGCCAGGGAAAGAGCAAGTCGCGTGCCAAACGTTCGACTTGTCACGGATTGATAAGATACTTCATTGCAAGAGCTTAGTAGATTTTGAGCTAGGCTAGATGCCGTTTAGTTACTGGCTTGTAACGGAGCTGCTTCGGCGACGCCCGAAGACGTTAATCTTGCGTAACGTTCGTGCCCCGTCAGCATCAGGCGTTGGGCCGCGTTTCTTTGGAATCAACGTGCGGCGAGGCGTCACATCTTCTTCACGACGCTGTCACATCCTCGACACGGGCACTAAACAGACTCGGCAGCGTTGAAGTACGGACCCTCTCTGTCCTCTTCGCCGGGGACAATCACCGTTTCAGGGGGCGCGTTCGCGCTCCCTCAGGGAGAAGGAAAGCCATGGTCATGCGAGAGAAGCTTGCCGTGATTGTACTCACGATGTTCGCGTTAAGTGTGAGTGTTGCGGGCGAAGGAGCAGGTGGGACAGAGAAGAGATGGTTTGAGAAAGCCACCTTTCAAGGTGATCTCAGGCTGCGTTACGAGGGCTTCGACCAGAGCGGCAAGTTTGACGAGTCCCGCCGTGACCGCTTTCGTTATCGCTTTCGCTGGGGGTTTCGGGCCAAGGTCAACGAGCTGATCACCATCGGGTTGCAGCTTCGCAGCGGCGATGCACGTGACCCCGTCTCCGACAATCAGACCCTCACTTCGGGGCTAGACAAGAAGGAGATTGCCATCGCAGAGGCTTTCGCCGACTTCACGCTAACGGATGAGCTATCGTTAATCGCGGGCAAGTTCTCGCCGAAGAAGCTATGGACTGTCTCCGACATGCAATACGACGATGACGTCGTGACCGAAGGGGCGATGGCGCGCTGGAAGCACGCGGGAGGCCATGGCCTGCTCGAGAGCCTTCAGGGCGTGCTTTTCGTTCAGGTGCTCGAGGAATCCAAAAATGGGAGCGATTCCTATGCTTGGGGCGCCCAATTCAGCCCAACCCTTCGCATCGGGAAGGAGAGCCGGCTTCAGCTTGGCGTGGGCTTCGATACCTTGATCGAGCCTCAGGGTGTCGTCGATCTGACGCTCAGCGGAAAGCTCAAGGGAAACAAGGTGTCGAACTTCCTCGACGGGGAAGGCCAGCTCGTCAGTGATTTCGACGTCGTCAGCGTCTTCGGGATATATCGCTGCCGAGCGAACAAGAGCTGGCCTCTCAAGCTGACAGCCTTTTTCTACCGTAATAGCGGTGCGACCGGAGTCGGAGAGGACTACGACACGGCTTACTTTGGACGCATTCAAGTGGGTGATTACAAGAAGCCTGGGCAGATGGCCTTCCGGGTGAGCGTCTACCACTCGGAGCCCGATGCCTTGTTCTACGCCTACACCCAGTCCGACACGACGCGCGGCTCGAATCTGGACGGGTTGCGATTCGACTACCGTGTCGGCCTGCATTCGAGGGGCTACCTCAACTTCACCTGGTACAACACGGATCCCGAGCTGGGCGAGGGAGCGACCATGAACCGCTGGCAGCTCGACTACATCCTCAAGTTCTGAGCAGCGGGCTATGGGGGAGCTATGGCAGGTGGTGAGGTTTTTGTTCGTCGGCATTACGAAAAGAATGGATATTCTCTAAAATTTAGAGTACTCTAGGTTCCAGATGGCGCAGCGCTGTCTGGAAACTCCTGCGGGCCCGCAGGGTTGTCCGACCCTACCTCCCGTCCTTCAGGGCGGGCGTTCGAGTCTTGAGCTCGTAGGAGATCTGCCATGAAAAGCTTGCGTGTTTGTTACATTTTCGTGTGCGTCGCATGCCTGGTTTGTGGGTTGACTTTTGCCGGAGACCTGCCGACCGGGCATTTCACGGGTTCAGGCCAGTGGCACGCGCTCGACGGTGCATCCGGTACGTACACGACCTCGTTGACGATCACCTCCTCCCGCCTCACGCACCGATCGACTTGGGAGCAGGAGGGCGAGGAAAAGGAGATGGCCTACAGCATGACGCTGGTTGTGCGGGGGCCTGGCTTCTTCGATCTCGCTGATGAGCAGGGTGTTGTCATCGGTCAGCTTGCGTGTCTGGGTTCGCGCTGTAGTTACGCTCTCGAGCAGGACGGGGCGCACGTGCGCGAGAGCCCCGTGTTCTCCGATGACGGATTGTCCAAGTTCGGCAGCAAAGTCTTCGACGAGTACCGTATCGTCTGGGCCGAACGCCTCACTGCCGAATGATGCGAGCATGGTGCGGTGCGACCGCACGCACCGCACCGTGTTGTTGTTCGTTGCGCAAAAGAGGGCCTTCAGATGACACAACGTGATCAACTCGGAGCGGATCTCGAGTACGTTCGTTCGATCGTCGACAACGCCGAGCCTTTCATCGGTCCCGCGACAATCTACTGGATGTGGGCTGCGATCAGCCTCGTCGGGTTCTCGCTCTACGACCACGATCCAAGGACCGGAAGCATATTCTGGGCTTTTGCCGGGCCTATTGGCGGAGTTGCCAGCTTGCTTCTGGGCCGGCGAGCGGCCAGGAAGCAAGGTCAGGCATCCTGGCGTATCGCGCGTTACCATGCCCTGCATTGGTGCGGCATGCTCGGTGCGATCTTCCTTGTCGTGGCTCTCGCTGCGCGGGGCGTCATGGGAGAGGAAGCGCTGGCGCGGGTCATTCTGCTCATATTGGCTTTCGGCTACTACACGGCCGGTATTTATCTCGTGCGTCGCATGCTTTGGATCGGTCTGTTGCTGGTCGGCTGCTTCGTTGGCATGCTTTTCTTCAAAGGGCTTGGCTGGACCATCGTTGGGGTTCTGCTCGCGCTGAGCTTGCTGCTGAGCAGCATGCGCGGAGGGCGTAGCGGTCGTGTCTAAAGATGAGTCCGAGCAGATCGACTCTGTAGATCTTGATGGCTTCGAAAAGTTGCTCGAGCACCGTTTGCGGCTAACGATCTGTGTACTGCTCTCGCGCTACGAGCGGCTTTCCTTCTCGCGCATTAAGGCCCTCACAGGTGAAACCGACGGAAACCTTGGAGCCAACCTGCGCCGGCTCGAAGATGCGGGCTTCCTTGTCTCAGACAAAAAGTTCCAGCAGCGCAAGCCCGTGACCTGGTATTTGTTGGCGCCCGCAGGTCGCTCGAGCTTGCGGGCCCACCTCGACGCTCTCGCGCGCTTGATCTCTGGCGTTGGTGAAGAAAGTTGAGCGGTCATCGCGTTATGACTGACGGGGCGTCTGATGGGCCGCAAAGAGAAAGCCGTGGCCCTCGACCTCGAGTCAACATGTGTGAGGTGAGCCCTCAACGGTGCGCTTTTCGCGCATTTCCCGTCCAGCCCTTGATCTGGCACGACGATTGTCCTGGGTTTCAGGCCGCGATCGCGGTCTTGTAACGGTAGGTCCCGGCA
>CAYSMT010000261.1:0-4938 GCA_964432135.1 uncultured Acidobacteriota bacterium | reverse complement strand
GGCGTCTCAGCCGAAGGCGTCAGGAATCGTCAAGCCGTGAAGACCGAGATGCGGTAGATCCCGTCGCTATCGCGATTGACGAGGACGAGAGTATTGCGGTGGTCGCTTGCATGGCCACGTACGAGACGCATGGTCAGCCGTGAGTCCGCTGGCCTGCGAGGCAGACGGTCGAGTGCGCAGAGATAGCGAGCTGCGACGGGCTGATCGCCACGGCTGATCTTCAACTCGATCTCGTAGATCTGACCGACGACGAGGGCCTTGCTGAAGTGCCATTCGCCTAGCGGGTTGTTGGAGGACCAGCTTCTTTCGAGCACCACGGGCGCGACCGTACTCTCGGGCCCGTACTTCGAGGCTGGCGCGAGAACGATCTCAAAGCGGTCACCTTCGTGAAGCAGTGCTTTGACCTCATCATCGAGTCGAAGCTGGATGCGAAGGTCGAAGAGCTCATCGGCGGCGAGGGCTGGCAGAAAACACCCGGCGATGAGAAGAAGGGCCAACAGAGTGGACACCCGGGTCGACATCGTGGTCATGGATCGAGCCTCCTCGTGGCGGGGATTGTGGCATCCGCCTTCGCGGATTATGTCCCACTTAGGCCCCAGCGGAAGCGTTTTTTTGCACGCTTGTTCCGGAGCGGTTACGGGAAAAGGGATCAGCAAGCACGGTGCCAAGGGGTTTGGGTGGGAACTTATCGTCTGAAAGAGCTCAACAAGATGCGGGCAAACACGATCCAGAATGGAGAGTCCTGCGTGTCGTGCGACTGACCTACGGAGTATGAAAACCGTGCTGGGAGGAGTGTGCTGTACCCCTGATCGGCCCCAGGGCCCGGTCAGATCGCCCGGAAGGTGGACGGACTGGCAACGGCTAGATCGTCCGGCGAGGTGAGTTAGCGCCGGTTGGCAAGTCCTCATGTGTCCCGCATAGTTACCTTTGGCCAAGTAGTGATTTATTTCCCGATTCGTTAACTCCTTATTTATGTCCCGCGAGGAGGGGAGGCTTTCGTGCACCGTGCCAACCCGGCCGATCTTCGCTTTGCGGGACTGGCTCCGCCGGCTTTCGCCCCCGCATTGCTCTCGCCGCGCCAGGTCGAGCTTGTCGATACCTTGCGCAACCAGCTCAGCCTCGCGGGCAACACGGCCGAGGTACTCGAGGCGCTCTTCGATGGTTTGAGCTCCATCACCCCGTGTCGCCGGGTGGATCTCTTCCTGCCGGATGATGAAGGAGCGCGGCTTACGCTGCATCGGCTGCGCGCGGCAGAGGATACTCTGGAGCTGCTCGCCGGTTGGGAGCAGCCGATGGCGGGGTCTTTGTTCGCAGAGCTCATCGCGCCAGCGCGGTGTGCGTTGATCCCCGATCTCGCACGTTTCGTCGGCCAGCGGCCACGGGAGACTTTCGCGCGTCTGCTGCACGAGGAGGGTCGCGCCAGTGGCTTGTTCATCCCGCTCGTTCTGCGCGAGCAGCTCATCGGCGTACTGGGCTGCAGCGCCGCGGAGCGCGATGCTTTTGATGTGGAGTCGCTTCGTCTCTTCCGGGAGCTCTTGCCCTCACTCGCTCAGTCCGTGCGCACCGGTGTGCAGATCGAAAGGCTCGAAGCTGCCAATCATGCCTACATGGAAATGCTCGGCTTTGTTTCGCACGAGCTGAAGAACCCCGTTGCGGCGATCGTCACGGACACGAGGGTCTTGCTCGAGGGATATCTAGGGGAGCTCAGCGAGGCCCAGACCAAGCAGCTCCACAAGGTGACCCGCAAAGGCGAGTATCTGCTCGAGCTGATCAAAAAGTACCTTGATCTTGCGCGCATCGAGGACGGTGCATTGCAGCCGAAGCTGCGTAGCGGCGTGGATTTTCTCGCCGAGGTCGTCTCCCCTGCTTTCGAGATGGTTCACAGCGCCCTTGATGAGGCGGGCATGGAGCTGACGACCTTCTTTCCCGAGACGGCGATTGGCGCGCAGTGCGACGTGAGCTTGCTGCGGATCGTAATGCTCAACTTGCTCGATAACGCGATCAAGTACGGTCGTCCGCGAGGTGAACTCCGCGTGCATGTCAGCCGTGTTGAGGGCAAGCTGAGCGTGACGGTCTGGAACGAGGGGTCCGGTTTTTCCCCCGACGAGCGTACCCGCCTTTTCCAGCGCTTCTCTCGGTTGAGCAAACCGGTTTTTGCTGGCAAACGGGGCAGTGGTGTAGGGCTCTACAGCAGTTGGCGGATTGTACGACTGCATAACGGGACGATGAAAGCCCGCTCGAGCGAAGGAGAGTGGGCGGAGTTCAGCTTCGAGATCCCGCAACCCGTCGGACCCCTTCGTTTGAGGAGCGGTCGATGAGCATGCCGTTGAAGAAGTCCCTGCTCGAGCGTCTCGTTCGCTACATGCACTTCATCCAGGACAAGCTTCTCGAGCAGGAGCGGAGAACTGTCTCCTCGGTCATGATTGCGGAGTACGCTGACATTGACGAATCGCAGGTCCGCAAGGACTTGGCGGCGATTGGCGTGCGTGGAACGCCACGCGTTGGTTACCGTACCCGTGAGGTCGTCGCGGCCATCCGCGATCGCCTCGGTTTTGACGATACCTTCCGCGCAGTGCTCATCGGTGCAGGTCGTCTCGGTGGAGCGATTATCTCCTACCCGGGTTTCGCGAAGTACGGTTTGTCGATCGTCGCCATAGTCGACTCGGATCCACGCAAAACAGGCTCGATGATCTCAGGGCTCGTCGTGCAGCCGGACCACCGCCTCGGCCAGATCGTGCGCCGAGAGAAGATCGATCTTGGCATCATCACCGTACCTCGCGATGCCGCGCAGGGTTGCGCGGACCAACTCATCGATCTCGGCGTGAAGGCATTGTGGAACTACGCGCCGATCTGGATCTCCGTCCCTGACGACGTTCATGTGCGTCACGAACATCTTTCGGTCGGCCTCGCCGAACTCGCGTACTACCTCAATCACGCCGATCCGTCATAGGCCCGCTAGAGGAGTTGGCGGAAGAAATCGTTGCCTTTGTCATCGATAAGAATGAACGCGGGGAAATCGACGACTTGGATGCGGTAGATCGCCTCCATTCCGAGCTCGGGATACTCGAGCAGTTCGACTCGCTTGATGTTCTCCTGGGCCAGCAGCGCCGCCGGGCCTCCAATTGATCCGAGATAGAAGCCGCCATGCTTCCTGCAGGCCTCGGTGACTTGCTGTGAGCGGTTTCCCTTGGCGATCATGATCATCGAACCGCCATGCTCCTGGAAGAGGTCGACGTAGGGATCCATTCTGCCGGCCGTCGTCGGGCCGAAAGAGCCCGAGGGCATGCCTTTGGGGGTCTTGGCGGGTCCCGCGTAGTAGACGGGGTGGTCCTTGATGTACTGTGGAAGACCCTCGCCACTCTCGATGCGCTCTTTGAGCCGTGCGTGGGCGATGTCACGGGCGACGATGATCGTGCCCGTGAGCGAGAGCTGCGTGGCTACCTCGTGCTGGCTCAGCTCCGCGAGGATCTGCTCCATCGGCTGGTCAAGGTCGATCTTGACGGCCCGCTCGCCGTGTCGTGCTCCGGAGCTCTTCGGCAGGAAACGACCCGGATCCCGCTCAAGCTTTTCAACCCACAGCCCCTCCTGGTTAATCTTGGCTTTGATGTTGCGGTCTGCCGAGCAGGAGACGCCCATGCCGATCGGGCATGAGGCGCCGTGACGTGGAAGGCGGATGACCCGCACATCGAGCGCGAAGTGTCGCCCGCCAAACTGGGCGCCGATGCCGGTTCCACGCGCGGCCTCAAGCATCTTTTCCTCGAGCTCGTGATCGCGGAAGGCGCGTCCGAACTCATTACCCGAGCTAGGCAAGGCGTCGAAGTACTTGGCTGAAGCAAGCTTGACGATCTTGAGGTTGGCTTCGGCCGAGCTACCGCCGATGACGAAGGCGAGGTGGTAGGGCGGACAGGCCGCCGTGCCCAGCGTGCGCATCTTCGTCGTCAGGAATTTCTCGAGGGCCTCGGGATTGAGCAGGGCCTTGGTTTCCTGGTAGAGGTAAGTCTTGTTCGCGGAACCCCCGCCCTTGGCCAGCATCAAGAACTTGTACTCCATGCCGGGAACGGCGCCGATATCGATTTGAGCCGGCAAGTTACAGCCCGAATTCATCTCTTTGTACATGTCCAGAGCCACCGTCTGGGAGTAGCGCAGGTTCTCGGTGGTGTAGGTGTCGTACACCCCGGCCGCGAGATACTCCGCGTCATCGACTCCTGTCCAGACTCGTTGGCCTTTCTTTCCCATGATGATTGCCGTGCCGGTGTCCTGGCACAGTGGAAGCATGCCTGCGGCAGCGACCTGCGCATTGCGCAACAGCGCCATGGCGACGCCGCGATCGTTAGCGGTGGCGAGAGGATCGGAGAGGATCGCAGCAACCTTCTCGAGGTGCTCACCGCGAAGCAGAAAGGAGACGTCCCGCATCGCCTCGCGGGCGATCCGTCGCAGTGCCTCGGGCGCGATCTTGAGAATCGGCTGTCCTTCGAACGTACTGAGGGAGACGTGGTCGGAGCTGAGCAGGCGGTATTCGGTCGTATCCTTGCCGAGGGGGAAAGGATCGTGGTAGGCGAACTCGGACATGCGGGACGCTCCTGGGAAAGTGGGGCAGACGGGTGGTGCGCCGATTGTACGCCAATCCTTTAGAATTAACTCTCCCTCGTGGGATAGTCTCTTCTTTCCGAGGAGGAGGACGTGGCGAGACTGAGATGGGTCACCGCAGGAGAGTCCCATGGCCCGCTGCTCGTTGGCGTCCTGGAGGGGCTGCCAGCGGGCTTGAGGATCGACGAGAAAGAGCTTCGGCCGATGATGCGTCGTCGACAGGCGGGCTATGGGCGGGGCAAGCGCATGGATCTCGAGATCGATGCGCCGCAAATCGTCTCCGGGCTCTGGAAAGGCCGTACGACGGGAGCCCCCCTCGCCGTCCTCATCGAGAACGGCGCGAATCGTCAA
>CAYSMT010000260.1:0-4939 GCA_964432135.1 uncultured Acidobacteriota bacterium | reverse complement strand
CATTTTCGAGCCCTTCTTCACAACCAAGACAGCCGGGCACGGAACCGGACTCGGTCTTTCCACAGTTCTCGGCATCGTCAAGCAGCACGGGGGGCAAATCGATGTCAAGAGTGAACTCGGTTCCGGCACGACCTTCGAGCTGCGGCTACCTTTGGTCGAGGCTCCCTCGGGCGATACCACGACGGGGGGAAAAGACACCGCGGCGCCTCTTAAAGGCCAAGAGATAATCCTCGTCGTGGAAGACGACCCAGCCGTCCGCTCTGTCGCGGCCGCCGTGCTCGTTCAGTACGGCTACCATGTGATGGAGGCTCCGGACGCTGAAGGCGCCCTGGCGCTCGCGGACAATCCGTCGCAGGCTATCGACCTGCTGCTTGTCGACCTGCTCCTCCCTCGACTGAACGGTCGCGAACTCTCTGAACGCTTGACGGCCACGAGGCCGCAAATGCGCACCATCTTCATGTCAGGCCATACCAAAGACATCATCTCCCGTCAGGGTCCACTGGCCTCGAAGGCGCCCTTCCTCCGAAAGCCCTTCACGGTGCGTAGCCTCGCCATGAAAGTCCGCAAAGTGCTCGACACTTGACCCGAACTACTCATGAGCCACTTGGCTGCGGGGCTCGAGAGCTTCCTTCCCCATTCGCATAATTTCAGTTCTGCACACCAAGGGTCTGAAAACGCTCCATCGCCCTTGCAGTGAGGTGTGAGCGCGAAATCTGGGCCACGAAGTACACGAGATCGTATGCTGCACTCGGAACGAGGATGGCCCGCGAGTCTTGCACGTTCCATTCTCGCTCTTGCTGTAGCCATCTCGCGGCTCCAGATGCCGCTTCGGTATCACGCAGATCGAGCAAGAAGGTCGACACATCGGCTCTTGCGAGCGCCCCGTCCATGACATCCTCGGTAAGCACATCGAAGCTACGTTTCCCCGGTGGATGATCTGCTGGGAATGTCCCTTTACCGAAGGCGCCACCTATGGCGAGATACGCGTCACCCAGCGCTTCGCTCAGGTACACACCCATCGGATCGAGCCGACCCTCAGCAAGGCTAGGCATCCGAAAGCTGCTCTTGGCAACATGCAGGTTATGAGCCCAGATGACCGCTTTTTCTCCGGGAAGCTCCCGATCGAGCACGCGTAAAGTAACTTGCGCCATCCCATGCTCGCGGATCGCTCCGCCCTGCTCCCTGGTCTTCGCCGAGAACAGAGCGTTTCCCATGCCGCCGATCTCGGCAAAAAGCAATAACCGTTGATACTGTTTTTCGGAGGACTGCGTTACGAGTCGTAGCCTCTGCTCTTTCAGCAGGTCGGCCAGTTGCCTGTAGAAGCCAGCGAGCTCTTCTTTCCGTTCGCCTGACAACGCCCTGTATCGCTCCCAAGTGGTGGGCCAATCGTCGCCCGTTTGCAACTCGAGCCCGAGATCGGCGGCGTTCAAGTGCTCTCCGATTCCAGCGGCATGAAGGTCTCTGAGAACCGCTTCCACTCCCAGGGCAGGTGCCGTAATATCCATCCCGAATATTCGCACCTGCTGCGCGGCCTCGCGATCATCATTGAACTGCCTGATCCATTCGATGAACTCCCCCATCTCCTCCGTATCCCACAGATACCATCCGGCCAGCCCCTCCATGACAAGATGAAGATCTCCCTCCCCGGAGGTGACATAGCGGTCGATAGCTTCCGCATGCGGGCAGCTCTCTTCGATAATTAAGGCGCGAAATCCCAGATCCTCGACCAGATGCCGGATGAGCAGACCTTTCAAACGCAGTTGCTCTCTCGTATCGTGTCGGCTCTCGCCTATCCCAACGACACGGGCCGAGCCCATCGCGGTGCGGAAGAACTCTTGCGCGTGAGAAGAAAGCGGGAAGTCGATGCTTTCGACCGCGACGAGCTGCTCCGAAAGCCATTCGTGAAAAAGATCAGCATCAGATCGGATTACCTGCCCACATCCGCTATGCAAGACCAACATCAACACAACAATCAATGCCAGGCGTTTCGCAGCCAACATGCTCGGCGCTCCTATGAAACGACGTCACCGTCAGCAATGGCGGTGCGCGTGCGTCGTCATCCCAATGCCACGACCATGGCGCAAGCTAGTCGGCGTCGCGGGCGCACTCATAAGATAACAAAAACCATGGCCACCGGCCGTACTCCGCATCATGTCGTTCGCTTTAGCGCACCTTTCAGGTACAGCCCGACGAAACATAGAACACTGCCAGCAGATACCCACCAAATGCCTATGTGCAGAGCTGGAACGTCTTGATAGAAATATTGTGCAACACCACCGCCAACCAGCCATGCCAAGACCCAGATCCAGTACGTCCTCATCGCGTTGGAGCGGCGGGTCCACAGTGCATATGTAGCACTCAGTGAGATAACCCCAAGCACCAGCCGAAGCGCGCGGACGCCGGTGAGACCCCCTGATGCGGAATGCCCCAGCAATAGCTTCATTCCCAGAAGAAGCAATAATGACGTGAATAAAATCAAACCCGCTGGTCGTTTCATCGTCTTCTCAACTCCCCATGACGTCGCCAACACACTTGACGGAAAGCCACCCGGTCAGATATCCAACAGCCGGTATATAGCGATAGCACAGGTCTACGCTTGCCGATCGCTTCGCAACTAGATGCGAAGAACTCCACGCGAACTCTCCGGAGCTCACGTCGACCATCCACTTCGCCTTCCGGAATCCATTTCTGTCCATCGCCATAAGCTCTGTTGCCTCCGCTGATCGTGCGGACTCGGCTCGATGATCTACACTATAAACTCGTCCGCGTTCGGTCGGAAGATCACGCGCTCATGGCCACCGAAGCGCGAAGAACGTGACCTCGCCACTCCCCGCGGGGGATCTCATCATGAACACCTCTGATGTGGCGCACAGCGTTGGAAGCGGGAACATCAATGGAGCGGCGCTGCTCTCGGGCCGCAATTCGCAGCCGATTGCTACGTCCTGTCGGTGTTTCCATTTGACCGCAAGCTTCGCTCGAAAATCATACGCCTGATGAACTGACCTCCGGGCAGGAGGGCTAATGTAGGCTATCTTCAAGTAATCCCTTCACTCTCTCGACCTTTTCGGCATAGATTTGCATCTCTCGCGTCGACGCAACTGGGAGAAATGGCGGGTTCAGGGACTTAGGACGACGAAGCCCGGGATTTCGTGTCAGGTGAACAAAAGCGGGTGCTCGGGTTTTGCAACCTGGGCGCGGGAGAGCTCTTCGCCGGGCGATTTCGTATCCTCCGCTCCATCGGTCACGGTGGCGCAGGGGAGGTTTATCAAGCCCACGATGAGTTCGCAGACCGGACAGTGGCTGTCGAGGTACTGTTTCCGGGGTCCGGAGGAATGACCCTCGAGCGCCTGAGGCGGGAGCTGCGGCTGGTTCGAGAGCTGAGTCATCCGGGGATTCTGCGAATCCATGACATCGGCGCAGCGGACGGACTGCTCTACTTGGTCTCGGAGCTACTGGAAGGGGAGAGCCTGAAGGCTCGCCTGCAACGGCGGGGCAGGCTGGATTCCCGGGAGGCGGTGTAGATTTTACGAGGATTGCTTGAGGCTCTCAAAGCGGCCCATGCCGCTGGCCTTGTCCACCGGGACGTCAAACCCGCCAATATCTTTCTCGTGCCCCGCACCGTGGGAGGGGAGAGGGTCGTTCTGCTGGATTTCGGTCTGGTGCGAGAGACCAGCGGCGAGGCGCTGACCACGGTCGGTCGGTTCGTCGGTACTCCCGAGTACAGCGCGCCGGAACAGATCCGCGGAGAAGCCGAGATTGGCCCTGCAGCGGACCTGTACGCGGCGGGGGTCACCGCTCCGGTCGCCGGGACCCCCCCAGCACAAGGCTGGTACTGTTTCCTTCCCTACCACACGCGGGCCCGGGGGATGGAGCTGGCGGTGGAAGGGGCCGTTTTACAAGTGAAGGTCCAGGGGGCGATGGAGCTGGCCCTCGACGTGACGACCGGGGTACCGCTAAACGCCGAACAGCGGGAGCAGCTTTCCACCGAGGAGTGGGGCCGACGACGAGACCTGCTGATCGATCGCCTCTACGAGGCGGCAGGGAGGGTCCAAACCAGGAATCCGGCTTCCGGGGCAGAGTTGTTGGCGGAGTACGCGAAGCGCTTTGAGAGACCGAAGGAGATGATTTCCATCGCCGCGTACCGGGCGACGCTACTGCACCTCCGATCCGCACCGCAGGTCGGACCCACGGCCTACGAAAATGCCCTGTCGAACATCGAACGCGCCCTCGCGGCGGAGCCCGGCCCACCCCGGTATCGGCTGTTGCATGGCGAGCTGCTGCTGAAGACTGGCCGCTCCCGAGAGCTTGCGAAGCTCCTCGAGACCTGGGGGCGCCAGGAGGAAAGCCGGATACTCATCTACGAGCAGTCAATGCTCAATATTCTGGCTGGGTCTCCCGTGGATGCCAAACGTTTCATTGCTCCCTGGGCGAAGCAGGAAATTCCGGATCCTTGGCGCGTGCTCGTAAAAATGGTGCAGGCCAATCAAGGGAAAGCCTGGCAGGAAATGGATTCCCTCCTCGCGAGCCTTCCGAAAGGCTGGAAGCAGCGGTGGGACCTGCACCAATACTGGTACGCCCAATCCCTTCTGGATCGAAAGTCACCCGATCCACATCAGGCCATCGAGCATCTGACCCGTCAGGCCCTTGCCGGAGACTCCGGCATGGCTGTTCCCGTGGTCACCGCTCGCCTGTTGGCTCAGGTAATGGCGGAGGACCATGCGGACCGATCCCTTTGGAAAGACGCGAAACAGGAGCTGAATCGCTTCCGCGAAAGGGTCGCCTTTGATCTAAACATGCTGTATCTCAAGCCCTTGGCCGAGGCGACCTACCAACGGGCCCGTGATCGGAGCCGCCAGTGCTTTTACAGAAAAAACGTTGCTTGATCGTGACCTGGAGCGATGAAGCGCTCCGGTGACAGCTTGTGCATGCTATTCAGGCG
>CAYSMT010000259.1:2749-4946 GCA_964432135.1 uncultured Acidobacteriota bacterium | reverse complement strand
ACCAAGAAAGGCGAAAGCCCTATCGTTCCGATCATGCTCTTCAACGCTAAGCTCAGCCAGGATGTCGCGCGCGAGCTCTTCGAGAAAGGGATCTACGTCACCGGATTCTTCTTCCCGGTCGTCGCTGCGGGTCAGGCGCGTATCCGCACTCAGCTTTCAGCAGATCACGAGATCTCGCAGCTCGAAGGAGCGCTCGAATCCTTCAAACAGATCGGCAAGAAGTACGGTATTCTCGGTTTGGACAAGAAGGGAATCATCGCGAAGTACGGGCTCTAACGCCACAGCTTGGCCAGTGAGCATGATGGCAGAAATTAGTAACGTAGCCGCAATGGCGGACGATGCCGTCCGAGCGGACGGGAGACCAGCGTGAAGACGATCATCGAACCCTTCAAGATCAAGTCCGTCGAAGCGATCCGAATGACGACTCGTGAGCAGCGCGAGCAGATCCTATCCGAAGCGGGTTACAACCTCTTCCTGATCGCTGCAGACGATGTGCTGATCGACCTGCTCACCGACAGTGGCACCTCGGCAATGAGCGCCGACCAGTGGGCCGGCATCATGCGTGGCGACGAGGCCTACGCTTGCTCGAGGAGCTTCTTCCGCTTCAAAGAAGCCGTCCAGGAGATCTTCGGCTTCGAGCACGTCATCCCGACGCATCAAGGACGTGCCGCCGAAAGAATCCTCTTCTCGGTGCTTTGTAAGAAGGGCGACGTGATTCCGAACAACACCCATTTCGACACGACCCGCGCGAACATCGAATACACGGGCGCGGAAGCCGTCGACATCCCGATCCCCGAGGCACTCAATCCCCAAACGATTCATCCATTCAAGGGCAACATGGATATTGCCGCCCTCGCACAGCTCATCGAGCGCGTCGGCGCCGAGCGCGTTCCTTTCGCGATGATCACGATCACGAACAACTCCGGCGGAGGCCAGCCTGTCTCCATAGCCAACCTTCGAGCGATCCGGAAAACGCTCCAACCCCATGACATCCCGCTCTACATCGACGCCTGCCGCTTCGCGGAAAACGCATGGTTCATCAAACAACGTGAAGATGGCTACGCGGACAAATCCCCTAAGCAGATTGCGCAGGAGATCTTCTCCTATGCAGATGGCTGCACGATGTCAGCCAAGAAGGACGCGCTGGTCAACATCGGTGGCTTCTTATGCACCAACTCCGCGAAAATCGCCGAGAAGCAACGCGACTTGCTGATCTTGACCGAGGGCTTCCCAACCTATGGTGGACTGGCCGGCCGAGATCTTGAGGCGATGGCCATCGGGCTTGGCGAGGTCCTCCATGAAGACTACCTTGCTTATCGCATCGCCTCGACGCGTTATCTCGGTGAGCACATCTCCAGCGCCGGCGTTCCGATCATGCAGCCGCCCGGAGGTCACGCAATCTACATCGATGCGCGCGCCATGCTGGAGCAGATCCCTCAGAATCACTTTCCCGCCCAGGCCCTCGCCGTCGAGCTTTACCGCGAGGCTGGCATTCGCGGCGTCGAGATTGGCAGCCTGATGTTCGGCAGGAAGGACCCCGCCACGGGCGAAGAGCAGCCCGCCCCAATGGAGCTCGTGCGGCTGGCCATCCCTCGGCGGGTTTACACACAAAGTCACATCGATTATGTCGTCGAGGCCATCATCGAGGTCTACAAACGGCGGGAGGAGATCCGTGGCCTCAAGCTGAGCTACGAGGCCCCATTCCTTCGGCACTTCAGCGCGAGACTGACTCCGATCGCCTGAAAGCACGATGGAATCATACCTAGCTGAGCTAAATCCTCAGCGCTGGTGGACAAGCGAGTCGAGCAACGGGACGCCCCCGGGGCGCTGTTCGTCAACTATGGCCGCGCCACCTTCTTCGAGAACGAGATAATGCACGAAGAGAGGCGTCTTCGGCACGGTGGACGAGAGGGGCAGCCGGCCGGTCCAGCTCAGTGAAGCATCGACAAGGCCGACGAGATCGCGAAAGAGCGCCGTTGCGACCGGTAGCGAACCGTTACCTACGCCGATGTGGACCGTCTCGCCGGCGACGCCTCCGTCGAGGACGACAACGTTGTTCTCGCCACGCACCGATCCAAGATGGCCACCTTCGGGCACAGCCAGTGGCCTCACGGTAGCGATCGGCTGCTCGTCCTGACAAAGGAAGTACGCGACGAGCTTGATCCGCACCCCTGCAGCAGGTGCCGCGCGAACGAGG
>CAYSMT010000259.1:0-2739 GCA_964432135.1 uncultured Acidobacteriota bacterium | reverse complement strand
AGGGCCGCGTCGAGGGTATCGATCCCTCGGATATCGATGGCGGCCGCGGGGAAACGCTTTTCCCGGGCCTTGGCAATCAGCAACGAGAGCTTCTGAGCGCTATCCCAACCAGAGATGTCGAGCTCAGGATCGTCCTCAGTCAACCCTTGGCTGCGAGCCTGCTCCAGCGCCTCATCGAGCCCAGCCCCCGCCTCCATCATCTCGAGCATGACGTTGCATGAACTCGAAAGCATCGCTTGAATGCTGCTGATCCGGTCTTGAGCGAGGGGACGGCGTACGGCGTAGAGCAGAGGCCAGCCCGCCGCGATCGAGTTGTGAAAGGCGATTCGAACCCCGTTCTCCAGTGCAAGCTCCTCGAGCTCAGCGCCGAAATCGTGGATCAGCGCCTTGTTCGGGGTAAGAACGGGCCGGCGGCGCTCCAAAGCGCGACGCACAAGCGGGTAGGCATCGGTTCCACGCGTCAGATCGACAATGACGTCGAGATCGCCCCGATCGACGACACGCTCAGGATCCCGAAAGAGCGGCGCGCGAGCGAGTGCCCCCTCGATACGCTTGGTCGGATCGATCTCAGCGACGGCAGCTATCTCGACCCGCAGCCGATGCTCATCGATGAGTTGCTCGCGCCGCTCATCGAGCAAGGTCGCAAACTCGGCAGCAACTCTGCCGGCCCCGAGAATACCGATACGAACGAGGCGAAGCTCCCGCTCGACAGGAGTCGGGACGACGCTCGGCGCGCCGAGATGCGCATTGCGTATGATCGCTGTGAGCTGATCGAGCTCAAGCATGAACGCGTCATGACCGTGGGGCGAACGAATCTCTGCATACTCGACGCTCTTGCCGAGGTGGCGCAGGATGTCGGCTCCGATATGTACCTCGCTTGCGGGGTACAAGCAATCGCTGCTGATCCCAACAACGAGGGTTCGACAGCAAACCCGATCGAGCGCGCTGAGCATCCCTCCACGTCCCTCACTGACATCGTGCAAATCCATCGCCCGACTGTAGAGGATCCAACTGTAAGGATCGAAGCGCCGCGTGATCTTCTTTCCATGGTGGCGCAGCCAGGATTCGATGTTGAACACGCCGCGCTCTCGCAGCAGCTTACCCGGCCTCTTGAACCAGTCGCGCCCAAACTTTTCTTCCATCCCCACCGGTGAACGATAGGAAAGCATTCCGATGCCGCGGGCTACCATCTGCCCCCAGCGGGCGATGACCTCATCCTCCTCAATATCCAGTTCAATGCCACGCCGCTGAAGCCAGTTCAAGCCGATCTCATAGGGAGTCGTCCGCAGCGGGGCAGCAACGATCGCCACGAGCTCGACCTCCTCGCCGCCCTCAATCGCCCACTCCCAGGCGACCATGCCACCCATGCTCGGACCGATGACGAGCTTCAACCGCTCTATGCCCAGCTCTCGCAAGAACGCGCGGGTCATGCGCATGAGATCTAATGGGGTCAGCAGAGGAAAACCGTCGAGGTAGGGGCGACCGTCAGGACCCGGGAATCGCGGCCCCGTCGTCCCATAGCAACCACCCAGCAGGTTGGGACAGACAACGAAGTGGCGATCGGTATCAATCGCACGCCCCGGTCCGACGAGCGGCTCCCACCAGCCTGGGGCCTGCTCATCCCCGTCGCCGCAAAGGTGACAGTCCGCTGTCATCGGGTGAATCACGAGAACCACGTTGTCGCAGGTCTCGCTCAGCTCGCCCCAGCATTCGTAGCTCACCTGAATCTCGTCGAGCTGCGCCCCGAGCTGGGTCTGGAAAGGGAGATCGCAAGTGAGTCGAGCGACCTTCGCAAGCGCGACCGTCGGAGACGGCCACCAGAGATCCCTATGTTCCTCCATCGCCCCTCTCGTCGACTCGCGGCGAGATGATCAGCCGCGGTAGTGTTCCCTCGCGCGCAGCAAGTGCACGGAACCCGCCACGAGCAACAAGATCCAGATCACGAGGAAGGCGCCAGCAGCAACGAGCACAGAGCTCGGAATCAGGTCGAGCAAGGTGCCATCCGCGCCGAGCATCCCGCGTTTCTTCGCTGCACCCAAAGCGAATGCCATCTTCCCGTGCAAGCGATCGCCGGGCCAAATGGCGACCAGGGTAAAAGCAAGGCCACCCCAACCCGAAACCCAGAAGGCCACCGGAGCCCAACGACGGCGAGCGAGGATCAGGTAGCCGACGACGATCAATAGCAGCGCAGTGACGAGATGAAGAGCCACGGGCGTCATGCGTGAGAGGCTCGCTGTCAAAGAGGTGACGTAAGGACGTTCGTAGCTCAGCAGAAGCGGCCCATCAAAGAAGGGGAGCAATGCGAAACGCTGAGAGAGCGATGGATCGATACGAATCGCCAACCACAGCACGGCCAGGGCAACACCCACAAAGATGCATGCCAAGCCAACGCTCCGTCCAACGACGAACGAAGGCTCCGAGGCCCCGGAAGAACGGGATGCCGGGCTAGCTGCCATCTCCTGCGTCCTCCCCGAACGAAGGGGCGGCTCTATCCTCGCCCCGCGCCCGCCGTTGACCTGATCCGCAGTTCCAAAGCGGCTCACGCCCGGTGATCTTCCTCCCACACGCGATCCTCGAGACGCTGCAGAATCTCGTCCGCCAGATCGTTGGCATCGCGACCCAAGTACTCGACGATGATGTCGGCGTTCTCATACTCGGCACGACGCAGCTCGTATTGCGTCGTGAAGCGCTCGTTCGCCTCTTCGTCACCGCGCAGAATGCCTCGGGCCAGAGCCCCAG
>CAYSMT010000258.1:0-4975 GCA_964432135.1 uncultured Acidobacteriota bacterium | reverse complement strand
CCCCCGGGCCCATCTCGTCTGGCGCCCGAGCGAGAAGACGACGGTCCGCGCATCCTGGGGCGTCTACTATCAGTCCCAGAGGATTCACGAGCTCGACGTCCCGAGTGGCGAAACCAACTTCGCCCGAGCCGAGCGCAGCCGCCAGATCGACGCGAGCATCACACACACTTGGTCGGCGCGTTTCAAGCTGCGTGTCGATGGCTACATGAAGCGCTTCTCGCGGCTACACTCCCGATGGGAAAACCTCTTCGATTCGCGCGTGTTTTTCCCTGAGATCATGCCCGATCGACTCCGTATCACGGCGAAGCGTGGTCGTGCCGCCGGTCTCGAGCTTCTGCTGAGCGGCACCTTCCGCAAACGCTGGGAGTGGATGGCGAGCACCACTATTGCCCTCGCGGAAGACCGCGAGGAGGGGCGCTGGATTCCCCGCCGTTGGGACGCCCGCCAACGTGTCTCGGGCTTGCTCGGCTTTCAGGCCAGTGATCGCCTTTCCATCGTTCTCGCCGGCACCTTCCATTCTGGTTGGCCGGCGACGGCACTGATACGAAGGGGCGTGATCCATAGCGACGGCACACCAGGTTTCGTCGAGGAGATCGGCCGGCGAGGCGATCTACGAATGCCGGCCTTCTTTCGTCTCGATTCCCGTGCGAGCTATGAATTCCACGCGGGGCGCAGCCGCTTTCGCCTCGACCTCGAGCTGCGCAATCTCAGCGGGCGCGACAACGCCTGCTGCGTCGACACCTTCTACTTCGAGGCATCGCCCGCTCTCGGCGAAGCTCTCCGCGGCACTCCGCGTTACGAATCCTGGAACGGAGTCACGCCGATCTTTTCGTTGCGCTGGACCTACTGATCGGGCCAAGCACTGCCTTCTGGACCCCCGCTGTTTTTGAACAACACCGGCTAACAGGCAACGCTCGTGTTCCAAAGAGACCATCCTCTTCCGCACGATATATCGCCCATGTCCTTCGAGATTTGATATGCTGCCGGCAACACAGCCCGAGAGCAGCACGCATGGCGTGAAAGCTCGGGGGAGCGCGCCACCTGCTCTAGGGCCGATTGCTTCGTTGATGCTTATCGAGGGGCACATAACCTGGAGGAGAAACTGCATGAAAAGAACGAAGGTTGTGTTGATCGTAGGTCTGTTGGCCGTAGTAGGTCTCGCTCCACTTCTACTGGCCCAAGATGCAACGCCTCAGGCTCCGCAGAACATGCAGGCTTTCGTGCCGGTCCAAGCCGGGCCTGTCGCTCCCCAGAGCTACGCGGCAGCGCCAACGAACGCCTACCATCCAAGACGCGTGCTCGTCAAACTCAAGCCAGGTGCCATCGCACGCTCCACTCTTGGTGTGAGCGTACTGCGAGGCATCAATGCAGGTGACGCCGAAACAGGCCTGCTGTCTATTGACGCCATCGGTTGGGAGAAAGGCCTCGAAAGTATCGAGCGTTCCACGATCGAGGTCCAAAGCGTAGCCCTTGATGAAAGCATCGGCGTGAGCCGCTGGTTCAGCTTCGTCTTGCCCGAGGGTCAGGACTTGCCCGCCTTGGCAGCGCGGTATGCTGACGATCCCGACGTCGAAATCGCGACCTTGGATTGGCGCGCGTTTCCAGCCGTCTCACCCAACGATCCCAATTATCCCGACCACTGGGGGCACCACAATACCGGTCAACTCAAGGACTACTGCTGGGGCTGCGGAGGGCACCCCAACGGCACGCCCGTGGGAACACCGGGCTTCGATGCCCACGCCGAAGCAGCATGGGCCCAATCTCAGGGTTACGGCAGTAGCGGCGTCGTGATCGCGATCATCGACTCCGGGGTAGACGCCAACCATCCGGATCTGCGTCAAGTCACGGGATGGGACTTCGGCAATGGCGACAACAATCCCGATGACGACAGCGGCAAAAGTGGACACGGTACCGCCTGCGCCGGTATCGCCGCCGCAAAGGCCAACAACCATCTCGGACCAGCGGGCATCGCAGGCGCCTGCTCAATCATGCCGCTCAAAGTCGCCAACAGCGCCGGAACCATGTACTTCTCCGCCATACAAAATGCGATCTACTACGCGGCCGATCACGGCGCGAAGGTCATCAGCATGAGCTTTGGCTCCTCCGGAAGCGGCCAACAAGCCATGAAAGACGCCCTTCTCTACGCCCACAATAAGAACGTCATCATGTTCGCGGCCACGGGTAACGAAAACATGAGCACGATCAGCTTCCCCGCAAGCGATCCTCATGTTATCGGCATCGGCGCGGCCTCTCCCTGCGGCGACCGGAAACGCAGCTCCAGCAACAGCTCCGAGGTCAACCCCGGACATCATACGGACCCCAACGGTACAACCTGTGATGGCGAGCGCTGGTGGGGCTCCAACTATGGCGTCAACACTATCGACCACGCGGCGGCCGTAGATCTCCTCGGCCCGACGATCCTGCCGACCACTGACATCGGCGGCCGCGCCGGCTACTCCACGACCGACTACTACCAGTGGTTCAATGGCACCTCTGCGGCGACCCCATACGTCGCTGGCGTCGCAGCGCTGATTTTGACCGCACACCCCAACTGGACTCCGGCCCAAGTGCGTCAGCGGCTCATCAGCACCGCCACCGACATAGTTAATGTGGAAAGCGGCAACGGCTGGGACCGCTACAGCGGCTACGGGCTCGTCAACGCCGATGCCGCGCTGGGCGGGGGAGGCTCCTCCGGACCAAGCTACACAGCCTTACCCTACTCCACGGGCTTCGAGTCAGGCTCCCTGGATAGCTACTGGACCACCGCATCCACTGCAGACGGTCGGGTGAGGATCCTAACTACCAACGCGCCTCACTCAGGTTCCAGACACCTGACCATGGACGACTCCACCAACGGCGGATTCTCTCAAAATGAGGCCCGTCTGCATCTCGACCTCTCAGCAGAGAGTAACGTAAAACTCGACTTTTGGTGGAAGGAGTTCGGCGACGAAACCCACGCCCAGGACGGCGTCTACTTCTCCGACAATGGTGGCTCGAGCTTCGTCAAGGTCAAGGATCTCAACGGGGGAAGCGTAGCCGACAAGACTTGGCAACACATCACACTCGACCTGGACCAACTCGCCACAAGCAAAGGCCTATCCCTTACCGCCACCTTTGTCGTCAAGTTCCAGCAGTACGACAACTACCCGATGACATCCGATGGCTTCGCCTTCGACGACATCTCCGTCACGGCGGTCTCCGGGCCAGTCAACTCCCTGACAGTCACCTATCCCAACGGCGGTGAAACTCTCACCGTGGGAGAGCACGCCACGATCACTTGGAGCTCTACGGGATCGATTGCCAACGTCGCGCTGGATTACTCCACCAATGGCGGCTCGAGCTGGCACGCCATCACCTCTTCCACCGCAAACGACGGTTCTTTCGACTGGACCGTGCCCTCGGATGAAACTACGAGAGGCCGCGTGCGGGTCTCCGATGTGGCGGCCAGCAGCACCAACGACGTGAGCAACGCTAACTTCACGATCAAAGCCGCCTCCAGCACGCCCTACACCAGCATTCCTTACTCCACGGGCTTCGAGTCAGGCTCCCTGGACAACTACTGGTCTACGAACTCCACGGGCAATGGCCGGGTTCGTATTTTAAGCAGCAACGGACCCCACGCGGGCAGCTACCACATGACGATGGATGACTCAACCAGCGGCGGCTTCTCCCGGAACGAAGCCTGGTTGCATGTGAACCTATCAGCAGAAACCAGCGTGAATCTCGAGTTCTGGTGGAAGGAGTTCAGCGACGAAACCCATTCCCAAGACGGTATCTACTTCTCCGACAATGGCGGCACGAGCTTCGTCAAGGTCAAAGATCTCAACGGAGGAAGCGTAGCCGACAGAACTTGGCAACGCATCACGCTCGATGTCGATCAGCTCGCAAGCAACGCGGGGCTAACGCTCAGCTCCACTTTCGTCATTAAGTTCCAGCAGTACGATAACTATCCGATGACCTCCGACGGCTTCGCCTTCGACGAGATCGCACTCACCGCGGGCTCGAGCTCCACGAGCCCCATCACCGCAGAGTCGGAACCTAACGACAATAGCGCCAGCGCGGACGGCCCGCTCGGGAATGGAACGGCCGTTAGCGGCACGCTTTCATCAAGCAATGACGACGACTGGTTCTATTTCGACGTCAGCACGGCAGGCTCCGTAGAGATCGTGCTTGACATTCTTGGTTCGCAGGACTTTGACTGGTACCTCTACCACGAGTCCAACCTGTCGAGTGCGGTCGCCCGCGGGTACACGACCAACGATCCCGAGTCAGGCAGCTACAACTGCTCGGTAGCACGCTACTACATCCGGGTCGACGGTTACCACGGCGCAACAGGTAACTACACACTCACCGTCAACGGGACCGGCGTATCGACGGCCTCTCCACAGGGTCTTCAAGGCCTTATGCCAGTACTAGAGTTCGACACTGAACCTGCCAGCAACTGATACACTTCCTCCGGGCCCGCAGAATGCGGGCCCGGAGGGTCCGGCCGGCCGCTCCCAACATGTCACAGGGAGCCAGCGCTTCGCCAGAAACAAGACTTTCACCCAAGCGCTCCTCAAACGCCTTTGGAGTTCGGCCACTGCGGATAGTGCTCCGCAAATCGCCGCACTCTTTGTGAGGTGAGCCCTCAACGGTGCGGGCCTTCCCGCAACCCCGTGGCGACCTTAGGGATCCCCCCTCTCCTCCCGCATCCGGGACGGGTTTTCCGTCGGCGTCTTCCTCTCCCCCCGTTTCTGCGCTTTTCTGGAGCCATGGAACACCAGAGACACCGCACCCGCAGGGAGGTCCTGCGCTTCACCCCGCGCTTCTGTCCCTATCCCGATTGCCCCCAGCACACCCTCCGGGAAGGGGCGGGCGTCACCTACCGCTTTCAGCGCCGGGGGACCCGGAAGATCCAGCGCGCCCCCGGCATCGTGCGCCGCTTCCTCTGCCACGGCTGCGGTCGCACCTTCTCCTCCTCTGCTTTCTTTGA